>DATCRO010000135.1:0-6973 GCA_036569025.1 Burkholderiaceae bacterium | reverse complement strand
TCTGGCGGAAGCGGTGAGATTCGAACTCACGGGCCCTTGCGGGCCGACGGTTTTCAAGACCGTTGCAATCGACCACTCTGCCACGCTTCCTGGATCGAGGCCGCGATTGTAGCGACCGGGCTCTTCAGCCCGGCTTGCGGGCCTGGGGGCAGGGCACCTGGATGACCTCGCGGCGGCCGCCGTCGACGCGCACGGCGGTGAGCTGGCCGCCCCAGATGCAGCCGGTGTCGATGCACAGCAGCGTCGGGGTGTCGACCAGGCCCAGCTGCGACCAGTGACCGAAGGCGATGGGGACGTCGCGGGTCAGGCGGTTCGGGTGGGAGAACCAGCGCTGCATGCGCGGGTCGGCTTCGCCGGGGGTTTCCTTCTTCAGTTCGAGCTCGCCCTCGGCGCTGCACAGGCGCATGCGCGTGAGGACGTTGACGATGAAGCGCCAGCGGTCGGGGCCTTGCAGTGCCGGATCCCAGCGGCGCGGCTCGTTGCCATACATGGTGGGCAGGAATTGGAGGATGTCGTCGGAGCGCAGCAGCGCCTCGATCTCGGCGGCGTGCGCGAGCGTGTCCGTCGCGCTCCATTGCGGGATGACGCCCGCGTGCACCAGCAGCCAGCCGCAGGCCTCGGCGGCCATGCGGCGGTGGCGCAGCCAGTCGAGCAGGGCGTCGCGGTCCTCGTGCGCGAGGATCGGGTCGAGCGTGTCGCCCTTGCTCGCCTTGCGCACGCCGTGGGCGACGGCCAGCAGGTGCAGGTCGTGGTTGCCGAGCAGGCACTGCGCGGCGTCGCCGAGGGCGGCCAGGCGCTGCAGCACGGGCAGCGACTGCGGGCCCCGGTTGACGAGGTCGCCCAGCAGGTGGATGCGGTCGCGCGACGGGGAGAAGTCGATCGTGGCGAGCAGATGGTCCAGCGGGTCGCAGCAGCCCTGGAGGTCGCCTATCAGATAATCCATGGCCCGATTCTGCTACGCTGACGAGCTTTGGCCCTGTCGCGCCCCCGTATTTCCCCTGGGATGCCGGGCCGGCAACCCTCGTTCCGCCGGCCTCCGGGAAGGAACCCCGAACTGCCCGCTGCCTGCGCCTCTCGATGGACGTCGCCCTACTCTTCTTCCTGATCCTGCTGAACGCCGCGTTCGCGATGTCGGAGATGGCGTTGACGGCCAGCCGCAAGGCGCGCCTGCAGGTGATGCTGGAATCTGGCGAGCACGGCGCCGAGGCCGCGATCGACCTGCACGACCACCCCACCAAGTTCCTGTCGACGGTGCAGGTGGGCATCACGTCGATCAGCGTGCTCAATGGCATCGTCGGCGACGCCGCGTTCTCGGAGCCGCTGGGCGAGTGGCTGGTGCATTCGTTCGGCCTGGCGCAGCGCGCGGCCCACCTGAGCGCCACGGCCCT
Organism: Burkholderiaceae bacterium; assembly: GCA_036569025.1. GTDB lineage: Bacteria > Pseudomonadota > Gammaproteobacteria > Burkholderiales > Burkholderiaceae_C > Scleromatobacter. The sequence goes on along the minus strand of DATCRO010000135.1, from coordinate 5,585 downwards.
CGTGGTGCTGATCATCACGGTGATCACCATCATCTTCGGCGAGCTGGTGCCCAAGCGCATCGGCCAGATGTTTCCCGAGACGGTGGCCAGCCTGCTGGCGCCGCCGATGCTGTGGCTGTCGATGGCCACGCGGCCGCTGGTGGTGCTGCTGTCCAAGACCACCGAGTTCATCCTGGGCCTGCTGGGCATCCGCGGCAACGCCAGGCGCGAGGTGACGGAAGAGGAGATCGCGGCCAGCCTGGAAGAGGGCCTGGACGCCGGCGTCATCGAGGCGCAGGAGCACCAGATGGTGCGCAACGTGTTCCGCCTGGACGACCGCCAGATCGGCTCGATGATGATCCCGCGCGCGGAGATCACCTGGCTCGACGCCAACGCGCCGATCGCCGAGGTGCTGCGCCTGGTCGCCGCCGAGGAGGACGGCCATTCGCGCTACCCGGTGTGCCGCGGCGGCCTGGACGACGTCATCGGCGTCATCACCGCGCAGGGCCTGCTCAAGCCGCTGGCCGAAGGCCGCATGCCGGTGCTGACCGAGGAGCTCGAGCCGCCCGTGTTCGTGCCCGAGACGCTGTCCGGCATGGAACTGCTCGATCACTTCCGCAGCCACGTGGCGCAGCTCGTCTTCGTCGTCGACGAATACGGCGCAGTGCAGGGCGTGATCACGCTGCGCGACGTGCTGGAGGCGATCACGGGTGAATTCGGCCCGGAATCCGGCGATGATGCGTGGGCGGTGCGCCGCGAGGACGGCAGCTGGCTGATGGACGGCCTGATCCCGGTGCCCGAGATCAAGGATCGCCTCGAGATCAAGGACTTGCCCGAGGAGGACCGCGGGCGCTACAACACCCTGGCCGGCATGATCATGCTGTTGCTGGGACGCCTGCCCCGGACGGCCGACGTGGTCGAATGGGGCGACTGGCGATTCGAGGTCGTCGACCTCGACGGCAAGCGAGTCGACAAGGTGCTCGTGAGCCGGAACCCTTCCCCTGGAGAACAACCATGATCGTCACGAACCTGCACAAAGAGCCCGTTGCGCTCGACACCGTCCTTCACCGCGACCTGCGCCTGAAGAATGAACTGAATGCGATTCCCAGGCTCGCGCCGTTCACGTCCTTCATCGTGTCGGTGAGCGAGTTCGCCGACGCGTCGCTGACCTTCCCGATCCTGTTCGTGCGCGCCGCGCCGGACGCGCTCGGCAAGGACACCGTCGCCCCCGTGGCGGTGTTCGGCCTGAAGCCGGGCGAGAACCTGTTCGCCACCGCCGACGGCAAGTGGGACGCCAGCTACGTGCCGGCGATGCTGCGCGCCTATCCGTTCACGATGGCCCGCATCGAGGGCTCGGACCGCTGGGCCATGGTGTTCGACAACACCTGGGAAGGCATGTCGCGCACCGAGGGCCTGCCGCTGTTCAACGAGAACGGCGAGGCCACCGAGCTGCTCAACGGCGTGCACAAGTTCGTGCAGGACCTCGAGACCGACCTGGAGCGCACCCGCCAGGCCTGCGCCGCGCTGCTGGAGCTCAAGCTGCTCAAGCCGATGCGCTTCGACGCGACGCTGGCGAGCGGCGAGCAGCTGTCGGTCGACGGCTTCATGACGGCCGACGAGGAAGCCATCGGCAAGCTGTCCGACGCGCAGATCGCGCAGCTGTACCGCAACGGCCTGCTGGGCCTGATCCAGATCCACATCACGTCGCTGAACAACATGCGCCGCCTGCTGGATCGCCGCATCATCCAGCAGAACGCCGCCGCGCGCGCGGCCAACGACGGCGCCGCGACCGCCTGATCGCCGGCAACTGATCCGACCCGCCGGGGCCGGCCGGGGCGCGCGAGCGCCTCGCCGGCCCTTCGACCTTTCAGCGCGCGCCGCCCGGCGGCGCGCCCGGCTTCCAGCCCAGCCGCGTCGACAGCTGCGCCGCTGCCGGCTTCAGCCGCCGCGCGACCGCGCCGTCGACGGCCGCGTCGAAGGTGGCGCTGGGCCCGATCGCCGTCAGGCTCAGCACGAGCTGGCCGCGGGCGTCGAACACCGGCGCCGCCAGCGCGCTGAGGCCGGGCAGGGCGACGCCGTCGATGCCGGCGATGCCGTCGGCACGCACCCGGTCGATCTCGCGGTCGAACGCCGCGCCCAGGCCGAAGCGCCCGCCCGCGCGCGCCCGCGCGGGACGCGTGGCCGCGCCCGCGCCCGCGAGCCTGGCCTCGTTGGCCAGCGCCTCGCGCACGGCGTCGGCCGGCCCGAAGGCGGCGAACAGGCGGCCCGACGCGGTGTCGGGGATGCTCATCACCGTGCCGTGGCGCATCGACACATGCACCGGCGACGGCGCCTCGGCGATGCGCACCAGCGTCGGGCCGCGATGGCCCCAGACGGCGATCGCGACCGTGTGGCCGGTGGCGCGGGCGAGCTCGTCGATGCGCTCGGTGGCCAGGCGCACCGGGTCGTACTGCTGCAGCCCGATCAGGCCCATCTGCAGCGCGAGGGGGCCCAGGCCATAGCGGCCGCCCTCGGTCTCGCGCTCGACCAGGCCCAGCTTGATGAAGCTCACCAGGTAGGGGTGCGCCTTGCCGGCCGTCATGTCGGCCGCGGCGGCCAGGTCCTTGAGCGCCAGCGGTTGGCCGTGATGGGCGAGGGCCAGCAGCAGGCGGCCGCCGACCTCGATGCTCTGGATGCCGCGCGAGTCGGATTCGCGGGCGGGACGGGGCTGGGCGGGCGCTTTCACGGCGGCAGGGCGATTGGACAGGGTTGGACGACGCGGACTATGATACGCCCATGATTCAGCATTGGTGAATCGATTCAACAAAGGTGAAACTGATGACGGGCACCGTCTCCCCCAACGACGGCCGCCACAGCGGCTTCGGCAACCACTTCAGCAGCGAGGCCGTGCCCGGCGCGCTGCCGCAGGGCCGCAACAGCCCGCAGAAGGCGCCGTTCGGCCTGTACGCCGAGCTGCTGTCGGGTACCGCGTTCACGGCGCCGCGCCACGGCAACCAGCGCACCTGGCTCTACCGCCGCCAGCCGTCGGTGCGCAGCGGGGCATACGCGCCGCACGCCCACGCGCTGCTCAAGACGGGCGCCCGCGACGGCGTCGACATCCCGCCCGACCCGCTGCGCTGGCACCCGGTGCCGCTCGCGCCCGAGCCGCTGGACTTCGTCGACGGCCTGCGCACGATGGTGCTCAACGGCGATCCCGACGCGCAGCAGGGCGTCGCCGTCCACCTGTACGGGGCGGGCAAGCCGATGGGCAACCGGGCGTTCGTCGACGTCGACGGCGAACTGCTGCTGATCCCGCAGGAAGGCGCGATCCGCGTCACCACCGAGCTGGGCGGGCTGCAGGCCGCGCCGGGCGAGATCGTGCTGCTGCCGCGCGGCATGTTGTTCAAGGTCGACCCGGCGGCGGACGGGCACGCCGTGCGCGGCTACGTCTGCGAGAACTACGGCGCTGCATTCCGCCTGCCCGAGCTGGGCCCGATCGGCTCCAACGGCCTGGCCAACACGCGCGACTTCATCGCCCCGGTGGCCGCGTACGACGACGGCCCCGCGCAGCCGTGGGAACTGATCCGCAAGTTCGGCGGCGCGCTCTGGCGCGCGCCGGCGGCGGCATCGCCGTTCAACGTCGTCGCGTGGCACGGCAACCTCGTGCCCTACGTCTACGACACGCGACGCTTCAACACCATCGGCTCGGTGAGCTTCGACCATCCCGATCCGTCGATCTTCACGGTGCTCACCTCGCCGTCCGACACGCCGGGCTGGGCCAACTGCGACTTCGTGATCTTCCCGCCGCGCTGGATGGTGGCCGAGGACACCTTCCGCCCGCCCTGGTACCACCGCAACGTGATGAGCGAGTGCATGGGCCTGGTCTACGGACAGTACGACGCCAAGGAGGAGGGCTTCCGGCCCGGCGGGCTGTCGCTGCACAACAGCATGGTGCCGCACGGCCCCGACGCCGACGCGTTCGACAAGGCCAGCGCCGCCGATCTCGCGCCGCGCAAGCTCGACAACACCCTGGCCTTCATGGTGGAGAGCCGCTGGCGCCTGCGCCCGACCGCGTTCGCGCTGAACGGCGGCCACCTGGACAAGTCGTACGCCGATTGCTGGGCCCCGCTGCAGGACAACTTCAAGGTGGACCGCCCGTGACCGCGATCGACTTCACCCACGACGCGCAGGCGCACAGCTGGATCGCCTCCGCCAACGCCGCCGCCACCGACTTCCCGATCCAGAACCTGCCGTTCGGCCGCTTCCGCCGCGCCGGCTCGAAGGACGCGCTGCGCGCAGGCGTGGCGATCGGGCGCGAGGTGCTCGACCTGCACGCGCTGGGCCAGCTCGATCCGCAGATCGCGGTGCTGCTGGGGCCGCTCGCGCACGGCGACCTGAACGGCTTCATGGGGCAGGGCCGGGCGGCGTGCATCGCGCTGCGGCACGCGCTGTTCAACGGCCTGTCGGCGCAGCCCTCGGGCACGGCGTCGCTGTGGCGCGCGCGGGCCGACGCGCTGCTCGTGCCGCAGGACGAGGCCGAGATGGCGCTGCCGTGCCGCATCGGCGACTACACCGACTTCTACACCGGCATCCATCACGCGACCACGGTGGGCAAGCTGTTCCGGCCCGACAACCCGCTGCTGCCGAACTACAAGTGGGTGCCCATCGGCTACCACGGCCGCAGCTCGTCGATCGGCGTCAGCGGGCAGAGCTTCCCGCGCCCGTGGGGCCAGGTCAAGGGCGACGGCGACGCGCCGGTGTTCACGCCGTCACGCCGCCTCGACTACGAGCTGGAGCTGGGTTTCTTCGTCGGCCCGCCCAACGCGTCCGGCACGCCGCTGGACATGGCGCAGGCCGAGGCCTCGCTGTTCGGCGCCACGCTGCTCAACGACTGGTCGGCGCGCGACGTGCAGGCCTGGGAGTACCAGCCGCTGGGCCCGTTCCTGGCCAAGAACTTCGCCACCACGATCTCGCCGTGGATCGTCACGATGGAGGCGCTGGCCCCGTTCCGCACGCCGTTCGCGCGCGACGCCGCCGACCCGCAGCCGCTGCCCTACCTCGACTCGGCCGCCAACCGCGAGCGCGGCGGCATCGCCATCGCGCTGGAGGTGTGGATCCAGACGCACGCGATGCGCGCCCGCGGCGAGTCGGCGGTGCGCGTTTCGGCCAGCTCGTTCGCCGACGCCTACTGGACGCCCGCGCAACTGCTGGCCCATCACGCGAGCAACGGCTGCAACCTGCAGCCCGGCGACCTGATGGGCAGCGGCACGCAGAGCGGCCCGGCCGCCAACCAGGGCGGCTCGCTCCTGGAGCTGAGCCAGGGCGGCAGGCAGCCGTTCGACCTGGGCAACGGCGAGACGCGCACCTTCCTGCAGGACGGCGACTGCGTGATCCTGCGCGGCTTCTGCGAGGCCGAGGGCGCGCGGCGCATCGGGTTCGGGGATTGCGCGGGAATCGTGCTGCCGGCGATCGAACGGGCGTAGGAAGCATCGCGGCGCATCGCAACGGTGACCTGCGAGGCGCCGAGGTGTCTGGTCTTGCGTGTTGCACGCCAGGCGGTCAGCCGTGGGCCGGGGCGCTGAACGTGCGACAGGCGAGACCTGACACCGAACGTCGGAAGTCGCGGT
>DATCRO010000134.1:0-3451 GCA_036569025.1 Burkholderiaceae bacterium | reverse complement strand
GTTGTAGAGCACGCCGGCGAAGTCGACGTCGTCCTCCACCACCAGCAGGACGCGGCCCTTGGCGGGCACCGCCTCGTCGCGGTCATCGGCGACCCGGCGCGGCGCGGGCAGGCTCTCGGGCGCGGCCACCGGCGCGTCCGCGCCCGGGCGCGGGCTCGCGGACGCGACCGCCGCGGGGCGCACGGGCGCGTCCGCGGGCGCGGGGGGCGCCGGCTCGGCCTCGGGCACGTCCGTCCACTTGGCCGGCAGCGTCAGCGTGAACGTGCTGCCCTGGCCCGCGGCGCTGTCCACCTCGATGGTGCCGCCCAGCAGGCGCGCCAGCTCGCGCGAGATCGACAGCCCCAGGCCCGTGCCGCCGTAGCGCCGGTTGATGGTGCCGTCGGCCTGGCGGAAGGCCTCGAAGATGATGTCCTGCTGGCCCTCGGGGATGCCTATGCCGGTGTCCTTGACCGAGAACGCGACGCGGTCGCCCGGGCGCGCCTGCACGGCCAGCGTGACGCCGCCGGTCTCGGTGAACTTGACCGCGTTGGACAGCAGGTTCTTCAGGATCTGCTCGAGCCGCAGGTTGTCGGTCACCATCGACGTGGGCGCCTCGGGCGCGACCTGGACCTCGAACGCCAGCTTCTTCTCGCCGGCCAGCGGCGCGAACAGCCGCTGCAGCGCGTCGACCATGCGATGCACCGACACGAACTGCGGCTGCAGCTCGAGGCGGCCGGCCTCCACCTTGGACAGGTCGAGGATGTCGTTGATCAGGTTGAGCAGGTCGTTGCCCGCGCTGTAGATCGTCTGGGCGAATTTCAGCTGCTCGGCCGACAGGTTGCCTTCCTTGTTCTCGCTGAGCAGCTTGGCCAGGATCAGCGAGCTGTTCAGCGGCGTGCGCAGCTCGTGGGACATGTTGGCCAGGAACTCGGACTTGTAGCGGCTCGCGCGCTGCAGCTCGTCGGCGCGCTGCTGCAGTTCGACCTGCGCCGCGTTGAGCGCCTCGTTCTTGCGATCGAGCGCATCGGCCTGTTCGGCCAGCTGCGTGTTGGTGGCCTCCAGCTCGGCCTGCTGGCGCTCCAGGTGCGACTGCGACTCCGTCAGCACGCGCGACTGCTCGCCCAGTTCCTCGTTGGCGGTACGAAGCTCCTCCTGCTGCACCTGCAGCTCCTCGTTGAGCTGCTGGGTCTCCTCGATGGAGTCCTGCAGCCGCTTGCGGTACATCGCCGAATCCACCGACGCGCCGATCGCGCCGCGCAGCAGCTTGAGCAGCTCGAGGTCGCGCGACGTCACGTGGCGCATGAAGCCCAGCTCGATCACGCCGTTGACGACGCCGTCGTTGCTGATCGGCGCAATCACGAGCTCGGCCGGCGACGTCGCACCCAGGCCGGAGCCCACCTTGAAGTAGCTGCCCTGCAGGTGGGTGACGTGGTTCACGCGCCCGTCTCGCACCGCCTGCCCCACCAGGCCGTCACGCGCGGCCTGCACCTGGCCGTCGTCGTCCTGGCCGTCGAAGCCGTGGGTGGACACGCGCTGCAGCGTGCCCGTGTCGTCCCGCACGTAAAGCGCCGCCACCACGGGGTCGAGGTAGCGCCCGCAGAAGGCCAGCACGCTGCGGCCGACGGTGGTCAGCGTCTGCTGGCCGATCAGCGTCTCCGCCAGCTGCGCCTGGCCGTCGCGCAACCAGGCCTGCTCGGTCAGCGCGTCGGCCGCGGCGGTCTGGGCCTGCAGCGCCTCGCCGAAGTCCTCGGACAACTGCCGGATGTCGCGCCGGCCGGCCCAGGCGATGTAGCCCTTGGCCATGAGGATGATCAGGACGTACGTGCCGATGCCCAGCCAGGTCACCATCCGCAGTTCTTCCAGGCGGTCGTTCAGCAGGCCCTGCTCGGTGCCGCGCGCCGCGGTCAGCTCCGTCCGGACGCGATCGAACAGCTGCTTGCCGGTGAGCGACTTCACGCCGGCGCCGGCGTCGCCGCCATCGTGCCGCGCGGCGATCGTCTTGTCCGCGAACGCCTCCCAGGCCTGCTGCAAGGATCGGACTCGGCGCAGGCGCTCCGTCTGGCTCGGGTTGTCGGCCGTCTCGCGCACCAGCTCCGCCAGCAGCGAGTCCATCTGCGGCCTGGCCACCTGGTACGGCGCCAGGAAGGCCTCGTCGCTGGTGATCACGTAGCCCCGCGTGGCCGACTCCATGTCGGACTGCAGGGTGGTGACCTCGCTGAGCTTGCCGATGACCTGGTGCGTGTGGTCGACCCAGCCGTTGACCACCATGAAATACCAGACGAACAGCAGGAAGGCCCCGACGCTGATGATGCCGGTGTACAGCGGCAACGTGACGTTGCGGCGCGCGATCCGGTTGAACTGGTCGGCGTCGATGGCGGCGTTTTCGGGCATGGGTGTCCTGGCAGCGGGTCGGTCGGGCGAGCGCGATCATAGTTTGAGCGCGTCACCGATCCGGCGGGGTTTGCCCCGGACGCGGCGGCGCGGCGCCGCCTCCGGGATGCCTGCTCGACCATTGGTCGCCCCATGGCAATCGACGTGCCCGCAATGACCCGGCCTTGTAGGGCGGGTTAGCCGCAGGCGTAACCCGCCGTTCATTGGCGTTCCGATCCGTCCATCGGCGTTCCGATCCGTCGCCGTGATTGCTCGCCGCATTGCAGCGCGCCGTCAAATGGCGGGTTACGCCTGCGGCTAACCCGCCCTACAGGAACAGTTCCTGCAGGTCGTTGAGGAAGTCGAAGCCGCGCTCGGTCGGCCTGATCCATTCGGCGCCCGGCGCGCCGGTGCGCTCGATCAAGCCTTTGCGCTCCGCCTCGTCCAGCGGCTTGGCGATGGCCGACAGCGGCAGCCCGCAGCGTTCGGTGAACAGCGTCAGCGCAAAGCCCTCGCGCAGGCGCAGCGCGTTGAGCATGAACTCGAACGGCAGCTGGGCGCGCGCGACGTCGGACTCGTTGGACACGCCCTGGCCCGCGAGCGTCCGCTCCATGTACATGTTCGGCTCGCGCCAGCGCACCTGGCGCGTGACGCGATGCGCGAACGACAGCTTGCCGTGCGCGCCGGCGCCCAGGCCGAGATAGTCGCCGAACTGCCAGTAGTTGACGTTGTGGCGGCAGCGGTGGCCGTCCTTGGCGTAGGCCGAGACCTCGTAGCGCTCGAAGCCGCCCGACGCCGTGCGCTCGGTGACGCGGTCGAGCATGTCGTAGGCCGTGTCGTCGTCGGGCAGGTTGGCCGGCGGGCGCTGCGCGAAGACGGTGTTGGGCTCCAGCGTGAGGTGGTACAGCGACAGGTGCGGTGCGCCGAGCGCGAACGCGAGGTCGAGGTCGGCGTCGAGGTCGGCCAGCGTCTGGCCAGGCAGCGCGTACATCAGGTCGAGGTTGAAGGTCTCGAAGCTGCGCGCCGCCTCCTCGGCCGCCGCGCGCGCCTGCGCCGCGTCGTGCACGCGCCCGAGCGCGCGCAGGTGGGCGTCGTTGAAGGT
>DATCRO010000133.1:0-3809 GCA_036569025.1 Burkholderiaceae bacterium | reverse complement strand
CCCCCGCGACGCCCAGGTGCTGGCCGACTATGCCGACGCGCTGGCCGTCGCCAACGGCCGCACGCTGGCCGGCGAGCTGACGCAGGAGGAGTTCGACACGCAGCAAGGCACCATCGCCGAGGCGTTGCTGGCCCACGGCGCGGCGGGCGGCCGCGCGACCGCCGCGCAGGCGAGCCGCCCGCGCGCCAGGCTCCTGGCCGCCGGGGCGCTGCTCGCCGCGCTCGTCGCCGGCGCCTGGCAGGCCTGGCTGGGCCGACCGGACAACCCCACGCCGGCCCGCGCCACGCTGGCGCAGCCCGGGGCCGCCAGCGCGCCCGCGCCGGCGGCGCATGCCCTGAGCGACGAGCAGCTCGAACACATGGTCGCTCAGTCGCTCCAGCGCGTGCAGAAGGCGCCGCAGGACGCCGCCGCGTGGGCGATGCTGGCCCACTCCTACGACATGCTCGGCAAGTTCGCGGAGTCCAGCAAGGCGTATGCGACGCTCGCGCGCCTGGTGCCCCGCGATGCCCAGGTGCTGGCCGACTATGCCGACGCGCTGGCGGTCGCCAACGGCCGCACGCTCGCCGGCGAGCCCACGGTGCTGGTGAACAAGGCGCTCGAGATCGATCCGCGCAATGTCAAGGCGCTGACGCTCGCGGGCTCCGCGGCGTTCGAGCGGCAGGACTTCGCCGAGGCCGTCGCGCGGTGGCAGGCCGCGCGTGACCTCGCCAGGGATCCGCGCTTCGCCAGCGAGATCGACGCCAGCCTGGCGACGGCTCGCGCGTCGGCCAAGGGTCAGGCCGCGCCTGCGCGGGCCGCGGCGAGCGCACGCGCCCTGGCGCCCGCCAGCGCGGTCGTCTCCGGGCGGATCACGCTGGCGGACGACCTGCAGTCCAAGGTGCCGCCGGACGCCACGGTGTTCGTGTTCGCCCGGCCCATCGACGGCTCGCGCATGCCCGTGGCCGTCCTGCGCCGCAAGGCGAGCGACCTGCCGCTGCAGTTCTCGCTCGACGACTCGATGGCGATGGTGCCCGACGCGCGCCTGTCCCGGGTGTCGACCGTGGTGATCGGTGCCCGGATCTCGCGGCGCGGCGACATCGCGCCGCAGCCAGGCGACATGCAGGGGCTCTCCGCGCCGGTGAGCGTCGGCACGCGCGGCATCAAGGTGGAGATCAGCGAGGTGCTGCAATGACCGCCGCGCGCATCGGCGCCGGGATCGTGCTGTTGCTGGCCGCCGGCCGGGCCGGCGCGACGCTCGGCGAGCCCGCCGCGACCGTCGATGCCGACGGCGCGCTGCTCAAGGGCAGCCATCGCGTCGCGCAATCGCAGGCCGCGCGCTTGCAGGTCCACACGATCACGCTGGCCGACGGCTCCGCCGTCCGCGAATACGTCGCCCCGAGCGGCATCGTCTTCGCCGTGGCCTGGAGCACGCGCCTGAAGCCGCGCCTGGAGACGCTGCTGGGATCCCATGCCCCGGCCTACGCCGCCGCGGCGAGCGCCGCGCTGGCGAGGCCGGGCGTACGGCATGGGGTATCGCTGTCGAGCGGCGACCTCGTCGTGCAGGCCAGTGCCCACCTCAACGCGCATGCCGGCCTCGCCTACCTGAAGTCGCTGGTGCCCGACGGAGTCCGCATCGATGAGCTGCACTGACATCCTGCGCCGGGCGACCGCCGCCGTCCTCGTCGCCGCGCTGTCCGCGTGCGGCGGATCCTCGTCGACGACGACGCTCACGGGACCCGGCCTCGGCGACGGCAGCAGCGTCACCGCGGCGCACCAGGACGCGCCGACCGGCGACAACACCACGCAGATCGTCGTCGACGCGGGCCCCGCCAGCAGCTTCGCCATCGGCGCCGTCAACGTGCCCTACGTGACCGTGACGGTGTGCGCGCCGGGCTCCGCCGGCCGCTGCGTGGTGGTCGACCACGTCTTCCTGGACACCGGCTCGGTGGGCCTGCGGCTGCTTCGCAGCAAGGTGGCCGACCTGGCGCTCCCGCCCGTCGACGTGCCCGCCGATGCCGCCAGCGGCACGCCTGCCGGCGCGGCGCTCGAGTGCTATCCGTTCGTTCTGGGCGCCGTATGGGGGCCGATGGCGACCGCCGACCTTCAGATCGCCGGCGAGCGCGCCGCCTCGCTGCCGGTGCAGCTGATCGACGACTCGACCACGCCCGCGCACGCCGCGCCCGCCGACTGCGTGGCCGCGTCGAACGGCCAGCTGATGAACTCCGCCGCCACGCTGCAGGCCAACGGCATCCTGGGCATCGGCATGATCGCCTTCGATTGCGGCCAGACCTGCGTCGCGGGCGACTACAGCGGCGGCTACACGCTGTACTGGTCGTGCGCGTCCAGCTGCGCGCCTGCGGCCATGCCGGCGGCCCTGCAGGTGCAGAACCCGGTGACGTATTTCGCCACCGACAACAACGGCACGCTGATCGCCCTGCCCCGGCTGCCCGAGTTCGGGGCCGGTACCGTCACGGGCCGGCTCGTGTTCGGCATCGGCACGCAGGCCAACAACCAGATCCCCTCCACCGCGACCATCGTCCACGTCGACGCCAATCCGGCCGACGCGACCTACCTCTACTTCACGACGAAGGTCGCGGCGATCAACTACCCCGACAGCTACATCGACAGCGGCTCCAACGCCTATTTCTTCGATGACGCCAGCCTGACGCTGGCATGCCAGAACAGCACCGGCGGCGCGTCGAGCTGGTACTGCCCGGCGACGGCCCTGCAGCGCACGGCCGTCGTCTCGGACAAGGCCGGCGCGAGCGCATCCATCGACTACGAGGTGGTCAATGCCGACGCGCTGTTCGCCACCTCCAGCCTCGGGCTGGACGATCTCGCGGGCTCGATCTCGGGCGGCTCGCCGAGCTTCGTCTGGGGCCTGCCGTTCTTCTACGGCCGCACGGTCTACACGTCGATCTGGGGCCAGGCCCTGTCCACCGACGGCCCCTGGAACGCGTTCTGATGACGGCGCAACGCCGCGCCGGCCAGCAGCAGCGCGAGCAGCCACCACGGCGACGACGCTCCGCCGCCCGAACCCGAGCCGCCCGGCGAGGGCGACGACGGCGTGGACGCAGGCGGCGTCGAGGACAGCACCGGATCGGCCGTGACGGCGACGCCGGCGCGCGTCGACGCATAGAGGACGCCATCCCCGGGACGCAGCTGGCGCACCTCCATCGACGGCAGCACGGTCGGCGCCGAGCCGGCGTACGGCGTCCAGACGAAGCTCGTTCCGACGGGGCTCACGAAGACGCCCTGGCTGCCGGTCGACGCGAAGATCGTCGTGCCGTCGCTGTACAGGCTGGTGACCGCGCCGAACGGGTCCGAGATCTGCTGGGCCGGGTTCGCGCTCGTGTTGGCGGACGTCCAGGCCGAGGCCGCGGAGGCGACCAGCACCAGGTTGCCATTGGTGGCCGCGAGCAGGTTGGTGTCCACCATCAGCAGGCTGGTGATGCGGCGCGTGCCCGCCGAGCCCACACCGAAGGCCTGCCACAGCCCGGTGCCCTGCGCGGCGGCCGCCTCGCTGGTGAACAAGACATGGTTGTCGTCGTTCGCGTCGACCGTGCCGGCCAGCACGACGGACGGCGTCACGAGCAGCGAGCGCACGGTGCTGCCGGCCAGGCCCGCCGCCACCGGCGTCACGCCCGCCGGGTTGCGGCCGAGCGGCAGCGCGAAGACGCCATCGTCGGTGCCGGCGAAGAGCCCGTCGGCGCCCAGCCCGAGCGCGCTCACGCGCATCGCCAACGTGCCGGGGCTGACAGCGACCCAGCTCGCGGCGGCGGGGTCGTAGGCCAGCAGGCCCTGCGACGTGCCGACGTACAGGATCTGGT
>DATCRO010000132.1:0-11686 GCA_036569025.1 Burkholderiaceae bacterium | reverse complement strand
TGCGGCTGCCGTGCGGGGACGACCTGTCGTCGTGGCCTGGCCGCGTCGCGTCGCCGGAACAGATCGCGGTGACGCTGATCGAGTCGGTCGACGGCCGGCCGCTGGCCGACGGCGAGCCGTGCCCGGCCCCGCTGCTGGCGGCGCTGGACACGATCTATGAGGCACACGATCCGCTGACCGCGCTGAAGCTGCATGCGGCGTGCCCGCACTGCGGCCGGCCCAACGACGTCGCCTGCGACCTCGAAGCGGCGCTGCTGGCCGGTTTCGCGCGGCAGCAGCGGGGGCTGATGGACGAGGTCGTCCGGCTCGCTTCCGCCTTCCATTGGAGCGAGGCGGACATCCTGTCGCTGCCGGCCTGGCGCCGGGCGCATTACCTGCGGCGGCTGGACCAGGTGGAGGGCTGGGCATGAGCGGCTATTTCGCCAGGCTCGCGGCCCAGGCCGCGCCGCGGACGGCCCGATCATCGTCGGCGCGGTCGCCGCATTCATCGTCGTTCATGGCGATGGCAGCGCCGCGCGAGGCCGCTTCCCTTCAAGTGTCGACGGCGCGGGACAACGCTTCCGATCAGACCTCGCGGATGTCGCCCGGCGTGGTGCCGAGCAGCGCGCTCGATGTGTCGTCGAATGCGCGCGGCACGCTCCGGTCGAGGTCGAGCGATGCATCGTTCCCGATGGACACGCAGCGCGGACCGCATGCCGCGCGAGCGCTCGCGGTGGACGAGGACATCGCGAGGTCCGCCACGCACACGGCGACCCGATCCGTCGCGTCGTCCATCGACGCGTTCGCGGGCACATCGCCGGAGCCATCGACGAACGGCTTGACCGCCGCCTCGCGCGACGCATCGACCGCGGCGTCGACCGCGCGCGATGCGAGGCCTGGGATCGTCGAGCCCGGGCGCATGCCGGGCATGGCGGCCGAGCCGGTCGATCGCCGCGGAGGTCGAGACGACGTCGATATGGCGCACGCCCCGCAGGTCCCGACGACAACGGCCTCGTCGACGTCCTTCGAGACGCCGGCCCCGGCGATCGCAGCGGCATCGACAAGGTCCGACGAGTCTTCCGCGGCGGCATCACAGGACGTGATCGAGGCAGCGGAAGCCTTCTCCGTGCAGCCGCAGCCGCAGGTGCGGGCCGAGGGGCGAGCGACGGAATCGGAGGCGTGGGAGGACGGTCGAGCCGGCGCGGGCACGTCGGCCGAGACCCGGCGCGCCGTCGCCGCGCGCAACGAGGCCGCCATCGACACGCTGACGACGGGCGCGGCCTCGCGCATGACGGGAGGCGCCGCCGCGCCTCGGATCCGCATCGGCCAGATCGCGCTGGAGGTCCATGTCGCCCCGCCGCCATCGCGGCCCGCCGCGCCGCCGGTCCCGCAGCCGGGGCCGATCCCCGCGGCCGCGCCGGCCCCGCCGCGCTTCTCCGCGCGGCGCCATTATTTGCGGTGGGGGTGAACCATGTCGCTGGCCGACAGCCGGGACGCGATCGGCGCCGTCAGCGACCTGCTGAAGACGGCGCTGGCCACCGCGTCCGGCATTTCCGCGATCACCGTCGGCCGGCCCGAGGAGGCCGCCAAGGCGGCGCAGTCGGGCCAGGGCAGCCTCAACCTGTTCCTGTACCGCGTCGCCGTCGACGGCGACCTGCGCAACCGGGCGCTGGACGCCGGCCAGGCGCCGCCGGTGTGGCTGGTGCTGCACTACCTGCTGACGGCCTTCGACGGCCCGGACAGCGACAGCATCGCCGCGCACCGGCTGCTGGGCCGGGGCATCCGCGGCCTGAACGCGCTGTCCGTGCTCAAGCCGGGCGCAGCCCAGCTGCCGCTCGCGTCGAGCCCCGATCCACTGCGCATCACGCTGGACGAGGCCGATGTCGAGATGCTGTCCCGCGTGATGCAGGGCAGCGACGAGAAGTACCGGGTGTCGGCCGGCTTCCAGGTGCGGCCGGTGATGGTGGCCTCGACCGACGAGCCGCCGGCCTACGCCCCGCCGGTCAAGACGATCGGCCAGCCGGCGCCCGCGCCGCGGATGTACGACGGCGTGACCGTGCTGCCCAGCCTCGGCGCCGTCGCCACGGCGATCGAGCCCGAGCGCTTCGAGGCTGGCCAGGCGTTCGTCGTGCGCGGCACCGACTTCGCCGGCTACGACCAGATCCAGATCGGCCCGCATGTCTACCCGGCCGTCGCGACGCCCGATGGCGGCCTGACCGCGACCATCGCCGCGGCCGACGCGGTCGAGCCCGGCGCCTATCCCGTCTGCGTCGCGCGCGCGCTGCCGGGCGGCCGGCTCACCAGCAGCAACGCGGTCACGGGGCGGCTCAGCCCCCGCATCACCGCGGTGAACCTCGCCGGCGTGCTCACGGTGGTCGGCACCAGGCGCTCCGGCAGCTTCGTCGTGCTCGGGAGCCAGCTCAGCGGGCCGAACTCGGCGGCGTACGCCGCGCTGTACCTCGACGGCCAGTCGCGCCTGCTGCTCGAGCCGCAGCCCGGCGGCACGCCCAACTCGCTGACCTTCGTTGTCGACGACGACCATGCGCTGCCGCCCAGCACCGAGTACCGCGTGATCCTGCGCGTCAACGGCCAGCAGGCGTTCGACACGCCGCAGCTCAACTGGACCTGAGGTCATGAACGCGCCGCACGCCTTGCCGATCCCCTCGACGCTGGTCGAGCCGGTCGCGCTCAATCCGGATCTCGCGGTCGCCGACGCGGCCTGCGCCTGGTGGCTCGCCCAGGTCACGCTGCGGCTGCGCCGCGAGGTCGCGTGGTGCTGGCATCAGCGCGGCCTGTGGCCGCGCGCGCCCGGCGAGCTGCCGGCGATCGGGGACGCGTCGCAGGACAGCCTGGACCTGCTGCGATTCCGCGACGACAAGCGCCGCTTCTTCGAGACCGACGTGACCGCACGGTATCTCGACGAGCGCCTTGCCGCGTTCGACCTGCCCGAGCGCGCGCT
The DNA here is from genome assembly GCA_036569025.1 of Burkholderiaceae bacterium. Classification (GTDB taxonomy): domain Bacteria; phylum Pseudomonadota; class Gammaproteobacteria; order Burkholderiales; family Burkholderiaceae_C; genus Scleromatobacter. The sequence goes on along the minus strand of DATCRO010000132.1, from coordinate 8,748 downwards.
GGACCGTGCGCCCGAGCGGCGTGGCGACTGGCGCTGGATCGCGCGCGAATGCCAGTTGACGCCGGCCGCGCAGTTCGTGCTGGCCTGCGCGCTGATGGGGCGCGCCGACGCGGCGATCGGGCCGGTCTGCGCCGCCTGCATGAACGACGGGACGCGGCCGTGGCCGACGCTCGCGCTGGCGCAGCGCCTGTGGGACGAGCCGGTCGAGATCGCCGCCTGCGCGGACGCCGGCCATGCGCTGTTCCGCCATGGATTGCTGAACCTGCCGCCGGGCCGCGATGCGCTCGATTGGACACAGCCGCTGGAGATGCCGCCGCGCGTCGCGCACGAGCTGCTCCGCGTGGTCGAGGAGGGGACCGACACCCACGGGCGAGTCGAGACCCGAGCCCGAACCCTGGCCGAAGGAGCCGCGCAGGCGACGGTCGTCCGGCCGATCGACGACACCGACGCGCAGCGCGCGCGGCTCGCGCGGCTGCGCAGCGACCCGCCCGTGGCGATGCAGGTGCTGCCGCTGCTGGGGCCGCGCGGCACCGACTTCGCCGCCGCCGCGCGGGCCATCGCGCGGGCCTGCGGGCGCGGGCTGCTGGTCGTCGACGGAGATGTCACGCCCGATCGCGGCCTCGCGCCGCTGGCGACCGTGGCCTGGCTGCGTGGCGCCGACCTGCTGCTTCCCGAGCAATGGCAGGAACGCTGCTGCGCCGCCGCCGGCGAAGGCTGGACGACGCCGCTGGCCGCGCTTCCGCTGCGCTGGATGCTGCCGATGCAGGACGGGACCGCCGCCGGGGCGGCCGGCACCGGCAGTGCCGCGTCGACCGGCGGCCCGAGCGGCCGTGGCGTGCCGGCCGCGCTCCTCCTGCCGGCTTGGCCGATGACGCCGCCCGACACCGCCGAGCGCACCGCCCGGTTCGACGCCGCGCTGGCCGACGCGCCGCCGGCCCTGCGTGCCGCGGGCGCCGACGCCGCGCGCCGTTTCCGCCTGACCGACCGCCCGCTCGCGCGCGTCGCCGCCGCGGCGCGGGGCCTGCCGCCCGATGCCGGCGCGTCCGCGCTGTTCGCGCTGTGCCGGGCCGAAGCGCGCCTGGAACTCGACGGCCTGGCGCAGGCGGTCGAGCCGCGCTTCGCCCTCGAGGAGCTGGTGCTGCCGCCATCGCAGGCGCGGCAACTGCGCGAGATCGTGCTGGCCATGCGCGCGCTCGCCCGCGTGCACCACGACTGGGGCACGGCGCGCGCCTGGAACGAGGGCGGACTGTCGGTGCTGTTCTGCGGGCCGCCCGGCACCGGCAAGACGATGGCGGCGGAGGCGCTCGCGTCCGAGCTGTCGCTGCCGATGTACCGCATCGACCTGTCGCAGGTCGTCAACAAGTACATCGGCGAGACCGAGAAGAACCTGCGTCGCATCTTCGACGCGGCCGAGACCGGCGACTGCCTCATGTTCTTCGACGAGGCGGACGCGCTCTTCGGCAAGCGGACCGAGGTCCGCGACGCCCACGACCGTTTCGCCAACATCGAGGTCAGCTACCTGCTCGAGCGCATGGAGCGCTTCAAGGGCCTGGCGGTGCTGGCCAGCAACCGGCGCAAGGACCTGGACGACGCGTTCACGCGCCGCCTGCGCCACATCGTCGAGTTCCCGATGCCCGGCGCCGCCGAGCGCGAACGGCTCTGGCGCCAGGCCTTCCCGGCGCGGGTGGACGCGAGGTCGCTGGACGTGTCCTGGCTGGCGCAGCAGTTCGAGCTGGCCGGCGGCAGCATCCGCTCGGCCGCCTTCAACGCCTGCCTGCTGGCCGCCGGCCGCGACCCGGCCGCGCCGCCGCGCGTCGACATGCCGGCGGTGCTGGCCGCCGTGCGGCGCGAGCTCGAGAAGATGAACCGCGTCGCCGGCTGCCAGCAGTTCGGCCGCTACGCCCCACTGCTGGAGGAGTCGCCATGAACGTCGAGATCGGACGACTGGACGTCTCGCTGCGCACCGCCGACCGGCACGGGGCCGACGCGCTCGGCGCCGACGTGGCCGCTCAGGTGCAGGCCGCGCTGCGCGACGCGCTGACGCGGCTGGACGGCATCGCCGCGCGCGGCGGCGCGACGCGGCTGGACCTGGGCCGCATCGACGCGCCGGCGGGCGCCGACGCCCGTGCCGTGGCCGGGCTGATCGCCGCGCGGCTGGCGCTGTGGCTCTCGCGCGATCCCGGCGACACGCCGAGCTCGATGGCGACCTCCACGTCGACGCCGCCCTCGACGTCGTCCTCGGCCTCGCCGCTGGAGGAGCGCTGACATGGCCTTGCTTCCGTTGCGCGGCGTGCTGGTGGAGTACGGCATCAACCTGCTGGGGCCGATTCCCAACATCGTGGTCTTCCAGTTCAATCCGGACCAGATGACCCGCACGATCGCGGTCCCGCAGCCGCCGCAGAGCGCCTCGGCGCAGGCGCAGGCCGAGCGCGACCGCGCGTCGGCGCCGCCGACCGAGAGCTTCGAGATCACGGCCCAGTTCTCCGCCGCCGACGACCTCGGCGCCGGCGGCGCGGTCTCCGCGATCCCGCGGGTGTTCGGCGTCGGGCCGCAGCTGGCCGCGCTGGAGAAGATGGTCTTCCCGCCGGGCACGCCGGGCGGGCTGATCGGCGCGGCGATCGACGCGATCGCCTCGGCGATCTCCGGCCCGGGCGCCGCCGCGCCGACCCAGCCGATCCCGCGCCTGGCGCTGCCGCGCCTCCTGTTCATCTGGGGCCCGTCGCGGGTGCTGCCGGTGACGATCACCTCGATGGTCATCACCGAGCAGAAGTACGACGTGCTGCTCAATCCGATCCAGGCCGAGGTCCGCATCGGGCTGCAGGTCTCCAGCGTCGCGCCGACCGACGACGCGGTCGGGCAGGGCGCCTACGAGTACTCGCGCATGGTCAAGGACACGCAGGCGACGCTGAACCTGGCCAAGGTGGCCGAGTTCGCGCTGGACATCATTCCCTTCTGACCCCATCCACCGGAGGCAACGCATGTTCCTGAAGAACTCCCGCTACGCCGGACTGCCGCTGGTGACGGCGAAGAACCGCGCCGGCGAGGACGTCGCCGCCGTCGTGCTGCGCCCGTTGCCGTCGTCCGGCGGCGACGCGGTCACGGTGCGCGCGCACGACCAGCTCGACGCGATGGCCGAGCAGCGCTACGGCGACGTGACCCGCTACTGGCATGTCGCCGACGCGAACGCCGAACTGGAGGCCGCCTCGCTGCTGCGGCCGGCCGGGCGTCCGATCGACGTGCCCAAGGGGTGAACGATGGCTCGCGCCGAATACCGCGTCTATTTCGACAACGCGCCGGCGAGCCAGGAGCAGCTGGAGCGCTTCACCGAGGTCCGCGTCGACCAGGGCATCGGCATCGCGGCCGAGGCGGAGCTCGAGTGGCCGGTCAGCACCGACACGCAGGGCCGCTGGCTCGCGGCCGAGGAAAGCTACGCGCGCGTGCGCATCGAGGTGAAGGTCGCCGACGGCGACTTCGTGCCGCTGATCGACGGCCCGGTCGTCGGCCGCCGCTACGAGATGAGCGCGATCCCGGACCAGAGCCGCATGACGCTGGTCGTGCATGACGACAGCGCGCTGCTGGACCGCGACGAGAAGGTCGCGCTGTTCGAGGACATGGCGCCGCAGGACATCGTCAGCAGCGTGTTCGCCGAGGCCGGCCTGACGCCGGACGTGGACGCGGTGTCGGCGGCGGGCGGCGCGCTGCAGCGCGCGGTCGTGCAGCGCGGCACGGGCATGCAGCTGGTGCGGGAGCTGGCGCGCAGCCACGGGATGTTCGCCTTCGTCCGCCCGGGCGACGCGCCGGGGCTGAGCGTCGGCGCGTTCAAGCGGCTGGCGCCGGCGCCGGGCACGCTGCCGGAGCTGCTGCTGGTCGGCGACCAGCGCAACGTCGCGCGCTTCTCGGCCGAGTACGACGCGCTGCGCCCGCGCCAGGCGCAGGCCGGCAGCGTCGCGCTGGCCGACCTCACGGTGCTGTCCAGCACCGCCACCGACGCCAGCCAGGCGCCGCTGGGCGACGTCGCCGCGCATGAGGACGCCGTCTCGGGCATGACGCCCGGCATCGCGCTGCTCACCGGCACGCGCGAGGAACAGACGGACCTGGACGCCGCCACGGCCGCGGCGGTGGACGTGTCGTCCTGGGCCTGGTCGGCCAGCGGCGAGCTTGACGCCGACCGCTACACCGGCGTGCTGCGGCCCTATGAGGTGATCCGGGTGCGCGGCGTCGGCGGCTACCTGTCGGGCGACTACCTGATCGGCCGCGTCACCCATGTGCTCAACGACGACGCCTACCGTCAGCGCTTCTCGCTGCATCGCAACGCGCGATCGGCGGGATCCGGCGGTGCCGCCGGCGGCCTGCCCGCGGGAGTCTTCTGATGGACACCGGCACGCTCGAACAGCTGGTGGTGCGGCTGGCGCAGCAGGCGGGCCAGCGCCACTGGGGCAAGTACCGCGGCATCGTGACCGACAACCAGGACCCGTCGGCGATCGGCCGCGTCAAGGCGCAGGTGCCCGAGGTCCTCGGCGCCGACGTGGTGACGCCGTGGGCCACGCCCTGCGCGCCGTACGCGGGGCCGGGCGTCGGGCTGCACGCGGTGCCGCCGGTGGGCGCCGGCGTGTGGATCGAGTTCGAGGCCGGCGATCCCTCGCGTCCGATCTGGAGCGGCGGCTGGTGGGGCACGGCCGACCTGCCCAAGGACGAGCAGGGGACCGCCGCCAAGCCGCCGCTGAAGATCCTGCGCAGCGAGCAGGGCCTGATGGTGTCGCTGGACGACGATGCGCACACGCTGACGCTGTCGGACGCCAACGGTTCCAACCTGGTGACGATCCGCGTCGACGACGGCCAGATCAAGGTGCAGGCGGCGACCAAGGTGATCGTCGAGGCGCCCAAGATCGAACTGGTCGACGGCGCGACGCATCCGCTGGTCTTCGGCGACAACCTGCTGCAGTACCTGAACCAGCTGGTCAGCCTGTTCAACACCCATCTGCATGTGGGGCAGACGGCGATCGGCATCCCGGTGACGCCGATGCAGCCGGTGGTCCCGTTTCCGCCGGCCCCGCCGTCGCTGCTGTCGCAGCGCGTCACCACCGGTTGAGGAGCATTCATGGCCGATCCGCTCAAGGCCGGTCAAGCCGGCGACTTCGCCGGCAGCCTCGCCGACTACATCGATCGCGCGATGCAGGCCGAGTGGCTGGCCGTCAAGCACGAGGCCCTGCCCAGCGGCGCCGACGACATCGGCGTGGAGGACCGCCGCATCCTGTTCGCCGCGGTCGCGCAGGGCGTGCTGGCCTTCCTGCGCGACAACCGCCAGAACCTGGTGACGACCGACGAGAACGGCGGCGGGCTGGACCCGCATCACCACGCGATGAACTTCACCGTCAGCTCGACGAGGGTGTGACCATGAACCCGTCCGATGCCTCGACCTCGACCACGATGCCCGAGCGCGCCTGGCCGGAGGTCGCCCGGCCCGACGGCCGGCACCTGGCCTTCCCGTTCCGCATCGGGCCGGACGGCCGCACGGCCACGCCGGCCGACCTTTCGGACCATGTGCGCGGCGAGATCATCCAGCTGCTGCTGACCGCGCCCGGCGAGCGGCCCTTCCTGCCGGGCTTCGGCGCGGGCCTGCGCCGGCTGGTCTTCCAGCGCAACGACGACGCCACCGCCGGCATCACCAAGGCGCTGGTCAGCCGCAACCTGTCGCGCTGGCTGGGCCACCGCGTCAGCGTGCAGGCGCTGGACGTCAGCGCCGAGGACGCGACGCTGCGCGTGGACCTGCGCTACGAGGTGGTCGCCACCGGCGAGGTCAAGCAGGTGCGCTTCGAGCGCCAGGGAGCGCTGTGATGACGATGCTGCGCGATGCCGAAGCGCTCGAGGACCGCGCCCGTGACCTCCAGGGCCGGGGGCTGAACGCGTTCCGGCTCGGCGTGCTCACGCTGGACGCGGCGCCCAAGCCGGCCTTCGCCTGGCTGGAGCTGCAGTTCTGGAGCGACGTCGCGCTGGCGCCGCTGCCGCCGCCGGCGGCGTTCACGGTCGGCGGCGCGGCGCGCCAGCGCGGCGGCAATCCGGCGCGGCCGGTGCGCGTCGTCGAGGTGCAGGCCGGCGGCGCGGCCGACACGCTGCGCCTGAAGATCGAGCCGGTCGGCGACTACTCGACCTACCTGCTGTCGACGACGCCCGGCGGCCTGTCGGCGCCCGACGACGCGCTGCCGCGGGCGATGGATCCGCTGCTCAACGCGCTGCCGTTCAAGTTCCGCCCGGGCTGCTTCAACCTCGGCTGCACGCCGGCACCGCGCTACGAGCCGGCGCCGGTCGAGCCGTCGATCGACTACCTCGCCCGAGACTACGACTCCTTCCGCCATGTGCTGATCGCCGCGATGATGCGGCGCGTCCCCGGCTGGAGGGTCACCAGCGAGGCTGACCTGGATCAGGTGCTGATCGACCTGCTCGCCGCCGACGCCGACGAGCAGGCCGATTACCACGACCGCGTGATGGCGGAGCGCTCGATCGCGACCGCGCGCAAGCGGGTCTCGCTGGCACGGCATGCGCGGCTGATGGATTACCACGTCCACCAGGGCAACCAGGCCGGGACCTGGCTCGCGCTGGAGGTCGCGGCGCAGGCCGAGCTGCCGGCCGCCGCGACCGATGAATTCGGCGTCTGGACCGGCCGGAGTTGGGACGACGACGGCGCGGTGATCTTCGCGATGCCGCGCGAGGGCGACCGCTGGCGGCGGCGCGCCTTCCCGGCGCTCAACCGGCTGCGGCTGTACACCTGGGGCGGCGCGGTGCGCGCGCTGGCCGCGGGCAGCACCGAGGCCGACCTCACCGGCCTGGCGCCGTTGGACCAGGCGGGCGCCGAGGCGCTGCGCGACCTGTTCCTCGGCCAGGCGCCGGGGCAGGCGGGCGTGGCCGACGACGTCGATGCCGGCGTGGACCGGCTGCTGGTCCAGGAATGGCTCAATCCCGACACCGGCACGATCAACGGCGCGCGGCTGGACCAGCGCCAGGTCGTGCGCCTGCTGCCGCCGGGCGGCCCGGTGCCGCGCGCCGAGGCGCTGCCCGACCCTGTCACCGGCGAATGGTTCGTGCGGGTGCGCTGGCGCGACGAGGACGCGCTGGCGCGGCCGTTCTGCTTCCTCTGCGACTGCAACGACGTGACGGTGGTCGACGTCAGCCTGTTCCACGCCAACCTGGTCCGGGTGACGCAGGGCCGGCCGCGGGTGACCGTGTTCCGCGCGCCCGGCCAGCCCGTCGCGCCGCTCGACGACAGCGCGCTGGTCGCGCGCGACGGCGCGACCTACGAGCGGGTGGTGCGCCAGCGCGGCGCGTCGCTGGTGCCGCGCGGCGTGCTGTGCCACCTGCCGGCGGCACCGCTGGCGTATGTGGACACCGCACCCGGCGGCGAGGCGGCGACGCGCACGACCGCGCTGGTGCAGGTCGATGGCGCGCGCTGGCGCGAGCAGTCCGACCTGATCGCCAGCGAGGGCGACGACGAGCATTTCCTGGTCGAGACCGACGAGCTCGGCGGCAGCTCGCTGCGCCTGGGCGACGGCATCAACGGCGCGGCGCTGGCCGACGGCGCGATCGTCACCTGCCGCTACCGCGTGGGACAGGGCACGGCGGGCAACGTCGGCGCGGACCGGCTGGTCGGCTTCATCGATCCGAGCGGCGCGGTGCAGCGGGTCTGGAATCCGCTGGACGTCACCAACGGCCGCGATCCGGAGCCGGCGGCCGAGATCGTGCGCCGCGTGCCCGAGGCCTACCGCCAGCGCCAGCTGCGCGCGGTCACGCTGGCCGACTACGCGCGCCGCGCCGAGGAGCTGCCCGGCGTCGCCCATGCCCGCGCGCGCTACGCCTGGACCGGCAGCTGGCGCACGGTGCGCGTGGCCATCGATCCGGTGGGGACGGTGGTGCTGGACGAGCCGCTGCGCGCCCGGATCGCCGACCACCTCGAAGCGGTGCGCCTGATCGGCGAGGACCTCGAGGTGCGGCCGGCCACGTACGTGCCGCTGGACATCACGATGACGCTGTGCGCGAAGGCCGCCTACTGGCCCGAGGACCTGCGCGCCGAGCTGGAGGAGGCCTTCTCCGACGGCTGGACCCGCGACGGCCGGCGCGGCTTCTTCCATCCGGATGCCTGGACCTTCGGCCAGCCGCTGCATGCGAGCCAGCTGATCGGCCGCGCGCTCGCCGTGACCGGCGTCGGTCGGGTGACGCGGCTCAGCCTGCGGCGCTGGCACACCGGCGGCGGCGGCGGGCTGACGGTCATCGACATCGATCCGTCGGCGCTGCCGCAGGGTCATGTCGACAAGCTGGCGATCGGGCCGTTCGAGATCCTCGTCGTCGCGAACGACCCGGATCACCTGGAGACCGGCCGCATCCGCTTCGAGATCACCGGAGGCCGTCGATGAGCTGCGACAACGACTGCACGCGGCCGGACCGCTTCCCGAAGACGATCGAGAACCGACCCGGCCTGACGACGCTGGACACCCGCATCGGCAGCTATGCCGACCTGCGCCGCCACATGCTGCGCCGCGTCGACGAACATCCGGCGCTGGCCGCGTGGACGCACCGGCTGCCCGACGATCCCGGCATCGCGCTGATCGAGGCGGCCGCCGAGGTCGGCGACATCCTCAGCTTCTACCAGGACCTCTACGCCAACGAGGCCTACCTCGGCACCGCGAAATGGCGTGACAGCGTGGGCCTGCTGGTGCGGCTGCTGGGCTACCGGCTCGCCCCCGGCACCGGCGGCCGCGC
>DATCRO010000131.1:0-4202 GCA_036569025.1 Burkholderiaceae bacterium | reverse complement strand
CATCGTGTCGCGCGGCGGCGCGATCCTGGCCAAGTGGTGCATGGCGCACGGCTGCCAGAACTTCCTGTTCACGCACTTCGAGGAGATCTGCGAGATCATGAAGGCGTACGACGTCTCGTTCTCGCTGGGCGACGGCCTGCGGCCCGGCTCGCTGGCCGACGCCAACGACGACGCGCAGATGTCCGAGCTGCGCACGCTCGGCGAGCTCACGCAGGTGGCCTGGAAGCACGACGTGCAGACGATGATCGAGGGCCCCGGCCACGTGCCGATGCACCTGATCCAGGCCAACATGACCGAGCAGCTGCGCCTGTGCCACGACGCGCCGTTCTACACGCTGGGCCCGCTGACCATCGACATCTCGCCCGGCTACGACCACATCGCCAGCTCGATCGGCGCCGCGATGATCGGCTGGATGGGCACCGCGATGCTGTGCTACGTGACGCCCAAGGAGCACCTGGGCCTGCCCGACCGCGACGACGTCAAGCAGGGCCTGATCGCCTACAGGATCGCGGCCCACGCGGCCGACGTCGCCAAGGGCCACCCGGGCGCCCGCGCGCGCGACGACGCCATGTCCAAGGCGCGCTTCGAGTTCCGCTGGCACGACCAGTTCAACCTGGCGCTCGACCCCGACACGGCGCGCGAGTACCACGACGCGACGCTGCCCGCCGAGGGCGCCAAGGAGGCGCACTTCTGCAGCATGTGCGGCCCGAAGTTCTGCTCGATGAAGACCACGCACGAGGTGCGCGAGTTCGCCGCCGCGCAGGCCCACGCGACGCTGGATGCGGCCGGCTCGGTGGCCCGCGTCTCCGCCACGGGCCTGACGCGGCGCACGACGCTGGGCAAGCCCTTCGTGCCCATCTACGACTCGGAGGATCAATGAACGTCAGCGGTCGCCCGAAGGGCGAATGCCCGCGCTCGGCGGGGAGGCGCGCAGCGCCAGGGGTGCACCCATGAGCCGCATCGGCATCGCGGGCGCGGGCATCGCCGGACGGTTGCTCGCGTTCCAGCTTTCGCGTCTCGGCCACGAGGTCGACGTGTTCGATCCCGCGCCCGACGCCGGCGCGCCGCTGGGCCAGCAGGCCCATCCCGCCGCGGCCTTCACCGCGGCCGGGATGCTCAGCCCGCTGGCCGAGCTCGAGCACGCGCCGGCCGACATCTCCGAGCGCGGCTGGCGCTCGCTCGACCTGTGGCCCGGCATCGTCGCCGCGTTGGGGCCGGCGTACGGCACGCCGGGCCTGTTCCGGCGCAACGGCAGCGTGCTGGTGGCGCATCCCGGCGATACCGGCGCGACGCAGCGCGTGCTCGCGCGGCTGAAGGCGGCCAACGCGCGCAGCGCGCGCCAGCGCGACGCCGACGCCGCCGACGCGACGCATCCGACCACGCTGCAGCTGAACGGCCCGCGCGACAAGCCGGCGCTGCGCGACCCGCAGGCCCTGACGCCGGAGATGCTGCGCGAGCTCGAGCCCGCATTGATTCCCGGCGTGCAGGGCTGGCTCCTGCCCGGCGAAGGCCAGGTCGACCCGTCGCGGCTGCTGCCCGCGCTGGTCGCCGAGAGCCCGCAGGTGCGCTGGCACTGGAACCATCGCGTGGCGCACGTCGCGCCGCACCTGGTGCAGGTGCTCGGGCGCACGACGGACAAGTTCGACTTCGCGATCGACACGCGCGGCCTGGGCGCTCGCGGACAGGGCCTGGCGCTGCGCGGCGTGCGCGGCGAGCTGCTGTGGCTGCATGCGCCGGGTCTCGAGCTGCGCCGGCCGGTGCGCTGCATCCATGCGCGCCATCGCGTCTATCTGGTGCCGCGCCAGGGCGACCACGTGATCGTCGGCGCCACCGAGATCGACAGCGAGGACCGCTCGCCGGTGAGCGTGCGCAGCGCGATCGAGCTGCTGTCGGCCGCGCACAGCATCGTGCCGCAGCTGGCCGAGGCGCGCATCGTGCGGCTGGACACGCACCTGCGTCCGGCCACGCTCGACCAGCGGCCGCACCTGCACTGCAAGCCGGGCCTGATCCGCATCAACGGACTGTTCCGCCACGGCTTCCTGCTGGCGCCCGCGCTGGTCGAGGAGGCGCTGGAGCGCACGGGCCTGATGCTGGGCGCGCGCCGCCGGGAGCTGAGCCATGCGTGAAGGCGACTTCGTGTTCGATCCGCCGCCGGTCAGGACCGCCACCGTGCTGGTCAACGGCCAGCCCCATCCGTGGCACCTGGGCCTGACCGTGGCCGACGTGCTCGCGCAGCGCGGCAGCGACGACGAGAACGTCGCCACCGCCGTCAACACGCGCTTCGTGCCGCGCCCGCAGCGCCACGAGACGCCGCTGTGGCCCGACGACCGCGTCGTCGTGTTCGCGGCCATCGTGGGAGGCTGACGATGCGGCTCGATTTCTCCGCCGCGGCGCCCTCGCCGTGGCGCGCCTACGGCCAGCGCCTGGACAGCCGCTTCCTGATCGGCAGCGCCGGCTACCCGTCGCCGGAAGTGCTGGCGCACGCCATCACGGCCTCGGGCGCGCAGGTGGTCACCGTGGGCCTGAAGCGCGAGATCGCCGGCGCCGCGCCGCAGGGCAGCGAGGCCGTGGCCATGCTGCGCGGCGTCTGCGCCGCCAGCGGCGCGCGGCTGCTGCCCAACACGGCCGGCTGCCGCAGCGCCCGCGAGGCGGTGCTGCTGGCGCAGATGTCGCGCGAGCTGTTCGACACGCCGTGGATCAAGCTGGAGGTGATCGGCGACGAGCACACGCTGCAGCCCGATCCGTTCGAGCTGGTCGAGGCCACCGCGCAGCTGGTCAAGCTGGGCTTCCAGGTGTTCCCGTACTGCACCGACGACCTCGTCGTCTGCCGCCGGCTGCTGGCCGCGGGCGCCGAGGTGCTGATGCCGTGGGCCGCACCGATCGGTTCGGGCCAGGGCGTGCTCGACCCCGCCGCGCTGCGCACGCTGCGCGCGCGGCTGCCGGGCGTGCCGCTGATCGTGGACGCCGGCCTCGGGGCGCCGTCGCACGCGGCGTTCGCGATGGAGCTGGGCTACGACGCGGTGCTGCTGAACTCGGCCGTCGCCCAGGCCGTGAACCCGCCGCAGATGGCGATGGCGTTCGCGCACGCGATCGCCGCGGGCCGCCTGGGCCACGAGGCCGGGCTGATCGCGCCGCAGGACATGGCCATCCCCAGCACGCCCTGCGGCAACGAACCCATCCTGGTCGATTGAGATGACGGCGACGCAAGCAGCGGCCGCGCGCCGCCCCGTGGTGTGGACCATCTCCGGCACCGACTCCGGCGGCGGCGCCGGCATCCACGCCGACACGCGCGCGCTCGACGCCTTCGGCGTGCACGGCGCATGCGCGGTGGCGGCGGTGACGGCGCAGCACTCGACGGCCGTCACGCACATCGAGCCGGTCCGACCCGAGGTGCTGGACGCGCAGCTGGCCGCGCTGGCCGACGACATGCCGCCCGACGCGATCAAGACGGGCCTGCTGGGCAGCCTGGCCAACCTGCGCGTCGTCGCGGGCTGGGTGCGGCGCGTGCGCGCGCGCTTTCCCGAACGCGCGATCCCGCTGGTCGTCGACCCGGTGTTCGGCGCGACGACCGGTGCCGCCTTCGTCGACGACGCGCTGCGCACCGCCTACCGCGACGAACTGCTGCCGCTGGCCACGCTGGCCACGCCCAACGTGGCCGAGGCGCGCGCGCTGGTGCCTTCGTCGCAGTTGCTGGGCCCCGAGGCGCTCGCCCGCGCCTGGCGCGCGTTCGGCGTGCGCGCGGTGGCCGTCACGGGCGGCGACTCCGACCGGCTGGCCGACGACGAGATCGAGCACCTGTCCACCGCGAGGCTGGCGTCGCGGCTGGCCGAGATCGACGCCCGCGCCGCGTGGGCGCACGACTGGCTCGACGCGGAACACGGCCTGCGCTGCCGCGGCTGGCTGGCGTCGCGCCGCATCGAGACGGAGCACGACCACGGCACCGGCTGCGTGTTCGCATCGTCGGCCGCGGCCGCGCTGGCGCACGGCTTCGTCGCTGCCGACGCCGTGGTGCTGGCGAAGATGGCCACCAGCGAAGGCCTGCGCCACGCGTACGCGGCCGGCGGCGGCGCCGGGCCGGTGGCGCCGCGCGCGGGCTTCGCGATGCGGCTCGCCAACCTGCCGGCGCTCAACCCGTTGCCGCACGCGCCGTCGCGCTTCGCGTTTCCCGAGATGCCCCGGCACGCGCGCGGCCTGTACGCCAT
>DATCRO010000130.1:0-10066 GCA_036569025.1 Burkholderiaceae bacterium | reverse complement strand
TCCAGGCGCTCGGCGGCACCGGCGGCCTGAAGGTCGGCGCCGATTTCCTCAAGCGCCTGCGTCCGGACGCGAAGGTGCTGATCAGCGATCCGAGCTGGGAGAACCACCGCGCGCTGTTCACCAACGCCGGCTTCGCCGTCGAGCAGTACCCGTACTACGACGCGGCCACGCGCGGCGTCGCCTTCGACGCGATGATCGCCAAGCTGGCGTCGTCGCCCGCCGGCACCATCGTCGTGCTGCACGCCTGCTGCCACAACCCGACGGGCGTCGACCTGTCGGCCGAGCAGTGGACGAAGGTCATCGCCACGATCAGGGAGCACGGCCTGGTGCCCTTCGTCGACATGGCCTACCAGGGCTTCGGCTTCGGCATCGCCGAGGACGGCGCCGCCGTGCGCCAGTTCATGGCCTCGGGCCTGGACTTCTTCGTTTCGACCTCGTTCTCCAAGAGCTTCTCGCTGTACGGCGAGCGCGTGGGCGCGCTGAGCGTCGTGTGCTCGAGCAAGGAGGAAGCCGCGCGCGTGCTGTCGCAGCTCAAGATCGTCATCCGCACCAACTACTCCAACCCGCCGACGCACGGCGCGCAGATCGTGGCCACCGTGCTGACCACGCCGGCGCTGCGCGCGCAGTGGGAGTCCGAGCTGGCGGGCATGCGCGACCGCATCAAGCGCATGCGCGGCGCGCTGGTCGACCAGTTGACCAACGCCGGCGTCAAGGGCGACCTGAGCTACATCACCAGGCAGAACGGCATGTTCAGCTACTCGGGCCTGTCGGCCGCCCAGATGCAGCGCCTGCGCAGCGAGTTCGGCGTCTACGGCGTCGACTCGGGCCGCATCTGCGTGGCCGCCCTGAACGACCACAACCTGGCCTACGTGGCCAAGGCGATCGCGGCCGTGTCGGCCTGATCGACGGTCCACTCCACTGGAAAGGCCCCGGGGCGAGCGCTCCGGGGCCTTTTTCGTTGCACGGCCGGCCCCACCTGTTGCGCAACGGAACGGCGTGGCGGGCCGGAGCAACTCGACAAAGGGTGCCAACACCGTCACGGATGGGCGCGCTTCCGGCCCCTGTTCGGCCGATTGGTGCATCGCAGCAGGTTGCATCATCGTGACAGGCCCGGGAGTCCCCGACGGGACGCCAGGCATGCACGTTGCGGAGTTGCACGGACCACCGCAAATAGGCGTACTATTGAACCAATGCTGCGGCGCAGCAATTAATAAACGAACGAAGGTGACAAGCTTTCGTTCAGGAATCGAAGAGAATCCCCGACGCGCGGCCACTGTCGCGTTGCCAGGTAACGAGCCCGAAAGGCTGAGAGCGATATGCTTTACCAACTCTACGAAGCGCAGCGCGCCCTGATGGCGCCCTTCGCCGATTTCGCGGCCGCCACCGCCAAGCTCTACAAGCATCCGCTGTCGCCGTTCACGCACATCCCGGGCGCCCAGCGCCTGTCGGCCGGCTTCGAGCTGATGCACCGGCTGGGCATGGACTACGAGAAGCCCGAGTTCGAGATCAAGAACGTCAAGTCGGGCGGCGTCGACGTGGCCGTGCAGGAGCAGGTCACGCTCGAAAAGCCCTTCTGCCGCCTGATCCGCTTCAAGCGCTACAGCGACGACTCGGCCACGCTCGATCGCATGAAGGCGCAGCCCTCGGTGCTGGTCGTGGCGCCGCTGTCCGGCCACCACTCGACCCTGCTGCGCGACACCGTGCGCAGCCTGCTGCAGGACCACAAGGTCTGGATCACCGACTGGACCGATGCCCGCATGGTGCCGGTCGAGGCCGGCCCGTTCCACCTGGACGACTACATCCGCTACGTGCAGGAGTTCATCCGCCTGATCGGCGCGGACGTGCACGTGATCTCCGTGTGCCAGCCCACCGTGCCCGTGCTCGCCGCGGTCTCGCTGATGGCCAGCGCCGGCGAGACCACGCCGCTGAGCCTGACGATGATGGGTGGCCCGATCGACGCCCGCAATTCGCCCACGGCGGTCAACAACCTCGCGATGAACCGCAGCTACGAGTGGTTCGAGAACAACGTGATCCACCGCGTGCCGCCCAACTATCCGGGCGCGCAGCGCCAGGTCTACCCGGGCTTCCTGCAGCACACCGGCTTCGTCGCGATGAATCCGGACCGCCATGCGACGGCCCACTGGGACTACTTCCTCGACCTGGTGCGCGGCGACGACGACTCCACCGAGGCGCACCGCAAGTTCTACGACGAGTACAACGCCGTGCTCGACCTGCCCGCCGAGTACTACCTGGACACCATCAAGACCGTGTTCCAGGACTTCTCGCTGGTCAAGGGCACGTGGGACGTCGACGGCCACCTGGTGCGACCGCAGGACATCCATTCGTCCGCCCTGCTGACGATCGAAGGCGAGCTCGACGACATCTCGGGCGCCGGCCAGACGCGCGCGGCGCACGGCCTGTGCACCGGCATCCCCAAGACGCGCCAGTTCCACTACGACGTCGAGGGCGCGGGCCACTACGGCATCTTCTCGGGCCGCCGCTGGCGCGACATCGTCTACCCGCACGTGCGCGACTTCATCGCGCGCTTCGAGCAGGAACGCGCCGGCCGCCCGGCCAAGGCCCCCACGGCGGCGCGCACGTCGCGCGCGATCGCCACCTCGGCCGCCGCCAAATCCCCGACCAAGGCGCGCAGGACCGTCAAGGTCACGCCTCCCGCGAAGGGATAATCCGGACGGTGAGTCCCACCGTCACCATCAACCTCCAGACCGCGACGCCTCCTGCGGGCGTCGCATCGCTTGCGCAGCGCCTGGACGCCCTGCTGCCGCAGACGCAGTGCACGCGCTGCGGCTATCCGGACTGCCGTTCGTACGCCGAGGCGCTGGCCGCTGGCGAGGCCAGGCTGAACCAGTGCCCGCCCGGCGGCGCCGAAGGCATCGCCCGCCTCGCGCGCGAGCTCGGCCAGCCCGAGCTGCCGCTGGACCCCGCGTTCGGAGACGAGGCGCCGCGCCGCATCGTCTACATCGAGGAAGCCGCCTGCATCGGCTGCACCCTGTGCATCCAGGCCTGCCCGGTCGACGCGATCATCGGCGCACCCAAGCGCATGCACGCGGTCGTCGAGGCCGACTGCACCGGCTGCGAGCTGTGCCTGCCCGTGTGCCCGATGGACTGCATCGCGCTCGAGGAGGCCAGTGCCGGCGCCACCGGCTGGGACGCCTGGTCATCCGCTCGGGCCGACACCGCGCGCGACCGCTTCGCGCGCCGGCAGGCGCGCCTCGCGCGTGACGCGCGCGAGCACGACGCGCGCCTGAGCGCGAAGGCCGAGGCGCCCGCCGACGTCGAGGCCGCGCCCGAGGATCCCAAGCGCGCCGCCGTCGCGGCCGCGCTCGCCCGCGCCCGCCTGCGCGCGAAGGCGCGGGCACAATGACGCAGCCCGTCCAGGCCGAAGCGTCGACCTTCGACGACGTCGTCCTGCCGTCGCAGACCGCCGTCCCGCTGACGCGGGCGCGCTCGAACCTGATCCTGCTGGGGGTCTCGCTGATCTGGGCCTCGGCCTTCGTGGCGCAGGCCGTGGCTGCGCGCCACCTGGGCGCGTCGACGTTCACCGGGCTGCGGTTCGCGCTCGGCGCCGCGGTGGTCGCCCCGCTGGCCTGGCGCGAGTGGCACATGCTGCGCGCGCGTCGCCGCGAGCCGCGCCGACGCGACCTCGCGCACATCGCGGGCCTGGGCACGCTGCTGTTCCTCGGCGCGGCCATGCAGCAGATGGGCATGGCCACCACCACCGTGACCAACACCGGCTTCCTGTCCGCGCTGTACATCCCGCTGGTGCCGCTGCTGGCCTGGGTCGCATCGCGCCAGGCGCCTCACTGGACGACCTGGCTCGCGGCAGCGGGTTGCGTCGTCGGCTCGTGGCTGCTGACCGGCGGCGGCAGCCTGTCCGCGTTCCGCACGGGCGACTGGTGGATCATCGCCAGCAGCCTGCCATGGTCGGTGCACGTGATGCTGGTGGGACGCGCCGCCAACAGGCTCCACGGCGCGATGCTGGTGGCCTGCGGGCAGTTCATCGCCTGCAGCGTGCTCGCGCTGGCGTTCGGCCTCGCCACCGAGCCGCTGTCCGCGGACGGCTTCCGGCAAGCGCTGTGGCCGATCGCGTACACCGGCGTGCTGTCGGTCGGGCTGGGCTTCACGCTGCAGGTGGTCGCGCAACGGCACACGCGGCCCGCGGACTCGGCCATCGTCCTGTCGTCGGAGACGGTGTTCACCGCCGCGTTCGGCGCCGTCTTCATGGGCGACCGCATGGGCGCCGCTGGCCTGGCGGGATGCGCGCTGATCCTGGCCTGCGTCCTGATGGTTCAATTGCAGCCCATCGTCTGGCGCTGGTTCGCCGATTCGGGCTCGAAGGCCGCATGAGCGCCCGCCCGGCCGCTCCGAAGGGCGCTCGCACCGCAGCCCGCAGGGCGGAGGTTGCCTTGTGAGCCCCGCCCGGCCGCCCGAAGGGGCTCGCACCGAAGTCCGAATGACGCAGGCTTTCCAATGAACGAAAAAGACATCGACACCTTCTTCGCCACGCTCCAGGCCGCCAACCCGTCGCCGGCGTCCGAGCTGCACTACGCGAGCGTGTTCGAGCTGCTGACCGCGGTGCTGCTGTCGGCGCAGGCCACCGACGCGGGCGTCAACAAGGCCACGCGCACGCTGTTCGTGGCCGCGCCCACCCCCGCGCGCATGCTGGCGCTCGGCACGGCCGGGGTCGAGGCGCACGTGCGCACGATCGGCCTGTACCGCAACAAGACGAAGCACCTGCTCGAGACCTGCCGCATCCTCATCGAGCAGCACGGCGGCCAGGTGCCGCGCGACCGCGCCGCGCTCGAGGCGCTGCCGGGCGTGGGCCGCAAGACGGCCAACGTCATCCTCAACGTGGCCTTCGGCGAGCCGACGCTGGCGGTCGACACGCACGTGTTCCGCGTCGCCAACCGCACCGGCCTGGCGCCGGGCAAGAACCCGCTCGCGGTCGAGCTCAAGCTGCTGGAGCGCGTCCCGGAGAAATACCTCGACGACGCGCACCACTGGTTGATCCTGCACGGTCGCTACGTCTGCCTGGCGCGCATGCCGCAGTGCGGACGCTGCGCGGTCACGCAAACCTGCGACTGGTTCAAGGCGCTGCCGCCGCAGGCGCGGCCGCGGCCGGGCCAGGCCGCGCCCGACGGCAAGGCGCTGCGCGCCGCGGGGATCGAGCCTTGAAGGCGCGCGCCATCGCCCTGGCCGCGGCGCTGCTGCTCGCGGCCGCGGCCCGCGCGCAGACGCCGACGCTCAAGCTCGTCGACGATGCCGGCCACGAGCTCGCGCTGCAGCATCCGGCGCAACGCATCGTCGCCCTCGCGCCGCACCTGACCGAGCTGGTCTATGCGGCCGGCGCCGGCGGCAAGCTGGTGGCGGTCGGCAAGTACAGCGACTTCCCGCCCGACGCGCTGGCCAAGCCCGTGATCAGCGACGCGTTCGCGGTCAACTACGAGGCGCTGGCCGGACTCAAGCCCGACCTCGTGCTGGTGTGGGGCAGCGGCACGCCCGAGCGCATCAAGGCCAAGCTGCGCACGCTGGGCGTGCCGGTCTACGAGATCGAGATCCGCACCGTCGCCGGCCTGGTCGATACCTTGCGCCGTATCGGCCGGCTGGCCGGCACCGAGGGCGTCGCGCAGGCGCGGGCGCAGGCCATCGCGGCCGACTGGGCGGCACTGAAGGCGACCTACGCCGGCCGCCGGCCGGTGCGCGTGTTCTACCAGCTGTGGGACGCGCCGCTGATGACGCTCAACGGCCAGCACCTGGTCTCCAGCGCGATCGCGGCCTGCGGCGGCAGCAACGTCTTCGCGGAACTGCCCACGCTCACCGCCACCGTGAGCTGGGAGGTCGCCGTGCAGCGCGACCCCGAGCTCGTGGTGACCGCCGGCGCGCCGGGCGAGCCGGGCAAGCCCGGCCGCTGGACGCAGTTCAAACGGGTCAGCGCCGTCCAGCACGCCCAGTTCGGCCACGTCGAGGGCGACCTGCTCGACCGCAGCGGACCGCGCTTCGTCGACGGCGCGCGCGAGCTGTGCGAGGCGATCGACCATGCGCGCCAGGGCCTGCCGCAGCCGGTGTTCGGCACGCCTCGCCCGCAAGGCGCGGCCAGCGCGGGACGCTGACCCGCCCGACCGCGCCCGCGGCGCGGAACTGTCGGGAAGCACCGGCCTTTTCGGCCCTTACAACTCGCAGCAGTTTTTGACAATGTGCTCATGTTTCAGCCCGTGCGGGCCGAAATCGAACCATGAGCACCGCCCTCCTCCAACGCCTCCTGCATCGCAAGGCCGCGCCGCCGACGACGCTGCGCATGAATGTCTGCCCGCCGGACGTCGTGCCCCGGCGCGACTCGTTGTGGACGGCCACGCTGCGCTGGCTCGTGGGTGGCGACGTCGAGGTCGTGCCCGCGCTGCGCACGCCGCTGGAACGCGCGCGCGCCGAGTTCGTCGGCGCGCTCGCCGGCCTCCAGGAGGTCGATCCCCACGGCCTGCTCAAGCGTGCCCAGCACGCGCGCTCGCTGCGCGAGCTGTGGCACCTGCGCTCGGAGCTGTACACGCTGATCGCACGCCGCGTCAGCCAGGTCGAGGCCGATGTGCGCCTGGCCCGCGTGAACCAGCACTTCCCCACCCGTGCCCAGCGCAGCAGCGCTCCGGCCGCGGAGATTGCCGATGTCCACTAGCCTCCGTTACGACCCGCTGGGCCTGTCCGAGCTCGACTCGCGACTGGCGCCGGAGTCGATCGACTTCGTCTACGAGCCGGCGTTCGCGTCCGACTCGGCGTTCCCGGACGCCGTGGCGCTGCCCGCCTCGCGCGGCGACCGCATCGAGTCCCGGCGCGCCTTCGTCGAGATGAAGCAGCTGTTCATGAGCGCGGTCGAGAACCTCGCGCATCGCAAGGGCGCATGGCTGCGCGCGCAGGTGCGCGCCGCCGAGGATCCGGTCGACCTGTGGCTGCTGCGCGGCCCGCTGCTGTCGGCGCTGCGCGAGGACGAGCTCGCCACGCGCGCGATGCGCGCCGCGCTGTACCGCTCGCTCGACCGCATCTTCCCGGAAACCTTCGGCAGCGCCGCCAGCGGCCTCCTGCCCGCCCCGACGCGCTTCTGACGCGCGCTGCGACAAATGCAACAGCCGCCCGGCGAGGCGGCTTTTTTGCGTCCTCGGCCGACACGGCGGGCCTGCCGTCGCGGGCCATAATCGGCCGCGTGAACATCATCATCCTCGACGACTACCAGGACGCGGTGCGCAAGCTGCCGTGCGCCGCCAAGCTCAGCGAACTGAACGCCAAGGTGTTCACCAATACCGTCAAGGGGATCGGGCAGCTGTCGGTGCGACTGCGCGACGCCGAGGTGCTGGTGCTGATCCGCGAGCGCACGCGCTTCCCGCGCCAGCTGCTCGAGAAGCTGCCCAAGCTGCGCCTGATCGCGCAGACCGGCAAGGTCGGCGAGCACATCGACATCGAGGCCTGCACGCAGCAGGGCATCGCGGTGGCCGAGGGCATCGGCTCGCCGTACGCGCCGGCCGAGCTCACCTGGGCGCTGATCATGGCGTCGATGCGCCGGCTGCCGCACTACATCGCCAGCCTCAAGCACGGCGCCTGGCAGCAGTCGGGGCTCAAGGCCGCGTC
This sequence comes from Burkholderiaceae bacterium, assembly GCA_036569025.1. Classification (GTDB taxonomy): domain Bacteria; phylum Pseudomonadota; class Gammaproteobacteria; order Burkholderiales; family Burkholderiaceae_C; genus Scleromatobacter. The sequence goes on along the minus strand of DATCRO010000130.1, from coordinate 2,437 downwards.
GATGCCGCCCAACTTCGGCATCGGCACCACCCTGCGCAGCAAGACGCTGGGCATCTGGGGCTACGGCCGCATCGGCAAGCTGGTGGCGGGCTACGGCAAGGCTTTCGGCATGGAGGTGGCGGTGTGGGGCTCCGAGGAATCGCGCGCCCGCGCCGAGGCCGACGGCCACCATGCGCTTGCCTCGCGCGAGGAGCTGTTCGCCAGCGCCGACGTGCTCAGCGTGCACCTGCGCCTGACCGAGTCCACGCGCCACCTGATCAAGCTCAACGACCTGCTGCAGATGAAGCCGACGGCGCTGTTCGTCAACACGTCGCGCGCGGAGCTCATCGAGGAGGCCGCGCTCGTGGCGGCGCTCAACCGCGGCCGCCCCGGCATGGCCGCGGTCGACGTCTTCGAGAGCGAACCCATCCTGGCCGGCCACCCGCTGCTGCGCCTGGAGAATGCGGTCTGCACGCCGCACATCGGCTACGTCGAGCAGAGCAGCTACGAGATGTACTTCGGCGCCGCGTTCGACAACGTCGTCAACTTCATCAACGGCACGCCGACCAACATCGTCAATCCGGATGCGTTGAAGGTGCTGCGCTGACACCGTGACCCGCCAGCCGCCGTCGCGTGCGGACCGGACGGGCGACAACTTTCAGGAACGGAGAGGAGGGGCGATGGGATTCGATGCCACGCGGCGCGATGTGCTGGGTCTGCTGGGAGCGGCGCTGTCCCTGCCGGCGCTTGCCGCCGCACCTGCCCTCGAGGCGCCGCCTGGACAGGACGGCTTCCTCGACCTGATGCCGGAGTTCTGGATGGCCTACGACGCGCATCGGGCCGAGGCGGCGCCGGCGCGCACGCAGGCGCTCGTCGACGGCTTCTTCAGCAAGCATGCCGACAGGTACCTGCAGGCCGGTGTCAAGGCCAGGCCGGAAGACGTCGCCAAGTGGCTGCCGCGCTTCGACGGCCTGGCCACCGCAGCCCGCGGCGTCCACCGGCGTTTCGCGCACGGCTACGCCGGCAACCTCGGGCGATTCCGTTCGGTGCTCGCCGACTTCGATGGCCGCGCGTCGCCGGTCACGCTGATGCCGTCGCTGATGCACTTCGACGCGCACCTGCAGCCCGACGGCCCGCGCCTGCCGCTGTTCTTCGGGCCCGACGCGATCGTCTACCTGCACGGTGCCGACGCCGATCTGGCCGTCCTGTTCTCGCACGAGCTGTTCCATTGCTACCAGGGCCAGAAGAACCCGGCGATGTGCCTGGACCCGCGAGCGCCGGTCTACGCGAGCCTCTGGATGGAAGGCACGGCCACCTGGGCCAGCGAATGCATGAACCCGGGTGCCTCGCCGCAGGCCGTGCTCCTGAACGCGGAGCTGGCGCAGGCCACGCCCTCCCAGCTGCACGCCGCCGCGCGGGCCATGCTGTCGGCGCTGGACGCCTGGGATGACGCGACGCAGTCGCTTTTCTTCAGCATCGGCCAGCACGGCGACGGCTGGCCGCCGCGAGCCGGCTACGCGGTCGGGCTGCAGATCGCGCGCGGGCTGGGCAAGACGATGTCGCTGCCGCAGATGGCCGCGCTGCCGGCACCGCGGGTGCGCGAGACGCTGGCGCAGGCGCTGGCCGACTTCGTGAAGGCGCCGCCGGGCTGACCGACCGTGCGGCGGCGTCCGCTACAGTGGCCGCTCCAACAAGCGACGGAGCCGCGCCCATGCCACGCCTGCACCGATTCCTGGCCGCCCTGCTGCTCGCGCCCGCCGCCCTGCTGGCGGCGCCCGGCGCGGGCTTTCGCGCGCTGCGGGTCGCCGACCCCGTGGGCGGCGACAGCATGCCTGGGTACGTGTTCTACCCGACCGACCAGGCGGGCAAGGACACGCGCATCGGCCCCTACGACGTGGCGGCCACGCTCGATGCCCCGCCGCGTGCCGGCCCGAAGCCGCTGGTCGTCCTGTCGCACGGCAACGCCGGCTCGGCGCTGGGCCACCACGACCTGGCCGCCTTCCTCGCGACGCACGGCTTCGTCGTGGCGACCATCGAGCACCCGCGCGACAACTTCCATGACACCAGCGGCGTGGGCCAGGCCGCGGTGCTCGCGGGCCGGCCGATCCAGGTGAAGGCGACGATCAGCACGCTGCTGGCCGACCCGCAGTGGAAGAGCCTGGTCGATCCGGGGCGCATCGGCGTGGCGGGCTTCTCGGCCGGCGGCTACACGAGCCTGCTGCTGGTGGGCGCCGTGCCGCGATTCCGGCGCTTCATCGACTATTGCCAGCGCTACGCGGAGGACGCGCTCTGCGCGGAGGCGCCGCGCATCGAGGCCGAGGCCAGGCGCAGGGCCGCACCCTCGAGCAGCTCATGGACGACATCCAGGGGCAGCTGACCCGCTGGGGCCCGCCGTCCGACCCGCGCGTCAAGGCCGCGTTCGCGATGGCGCCGCTCAGCCTGGTCTTCGATGCGGCGG
>DATCRO010000129.1:0-4962 GCA_036569025.1 Burkholderiaceae bacterium | reverse complement strand
GGCCAGCACCATCGGCACGCCGCGCTCCTCGGCGCCGTGCAGCAGGTTCGGCCAGATCTCGGTCTCCATCAGCACGCCCAGCGCGGGCCGCGTGCGCAAGAGGAAGCGGCGCACGGCGCCGGGCGTGTCCAGCGGCAGCCAAGACTGGCGGTCGCCATGGCGCATCAGGGCCTGGCCGGCGTCGCGGCCGGTGGCGGTGCCGTGCGTCAGCAGCAGCCGCATGTCGGGCCGGCGCGCGCGCAGCGCCTCGACCAGCGCGGTCGCGGCGCGGGTCTCGCCGAGGGAGACGGCGTGCAGCCAGACCGAGCCCGGGTCGACCTGCGGACCGCAGCCCAGGCGCTCGCGCATCGCGACGCGATAGCCCGGCTCCTTGCGGCCGCGCAGCCAGTAGCGCACGAGGATGGCCGGCAGCAGCAGGCGCAGCGCGAGCGTGTACGCGGCGAGCGCGGCGCGCTGCTTGAGGGTCATGGACTGCCGGGGCATGCAGGCTCAGTGCGCCGCGGCGCCGACGTGCGCGTCGGGCTTGACCTTGCGCAGGGCTTGCATGAAGTCGTGCTGGATGCGCTCCAGCGCGGCCTGCGTGTGGCCCTCGAAACGCAACACCAGCACCGGCGTGGTGTTGGACGCGCGGATCAGGCCGAAGCCGTCCTCGTATTCGGCGCGCAGGCCGTCGATGGTCAGGATCTCGGCGCCGGGGAACTTCGCCTCGGCGAGCAGGCGCTCGATGATGCGCGGCGGCTCGCCCTCGGCGCAGGCCACGTTGAGTTCGGGCGTGCTGAAGCTGGTGGGCAGCTCCTCGAGCACCGCGCTCGGGTCCGCGCTGCGCGAGAGGATCTCGAGCAGGCGCGCCGCGGTGTACGTGGCGTCGTCGAAGCCGTACCAGCGCTCGGCAAAGAAGATGTGGCCGCTCATCTCGCCGGCGATGGGCGCGCCGGTCTCCTTGAGCTTGGCCTTGACCAGCGAGTGTCCCGTCTTCCACATCAGCGGCTCGCCGCCGGCCTCGCGGATGGCCACCGGCAGGCGCTGCGAGCACTTGACGTCGTAGATGATCCGGCCGCCCTTGACCCGCGTGAGGATGTCGCGCGCGAACAGCATCAGCTGGCGGTCCGGATAGATGATGCTGCCGCTGCGCGTGACGACGCCCAGGCGGTCGCCGTCGCCGTCGAAGGCCAGGCCCAGCTCGGCCTCGGTGGCATGCACGGTGCGGATCAGGTCGACCAGGTTCTCGGGCTTGGACGGGTCCGGGTGGTGGTTGGGGAAGTCGCCGTCGACGCGGCTGTACAGGTCGATCACCTCGCAGCCGAGCGCGCGCAGGATGCCGGGCGCGGACGCGCCGGGAATGCCGTTGCCCGAATCGACGACGATCTTCATCGGCCGCGCGAGCTTGCAGTCGCGGGCGATGCGGTGGGTGTACTCGGCCAGGATGTCCATCCTGCCGACGCGGCCCGTGCCGCTCACGTACGTCTCGCTTTCCATCAGCGTGCGCAGCTGCTGGATGTCCGCGCCGTGGATCGCGCGGCCGGCCAGCACCATCTTGAAGCCGTTCCAGTCCTTCGGGTTGTGGCTGCCGGTGACCTGGATGCCAGAGTGGCAGCCGTGCTTGCCGCGCGTGGCGGCCACGTAGTACAGCATCGGCGTGGTGACGGCGCCCAGGTCGACGACGTCCAGCCCGGTCGATGCCAGGCCCTTGATCAGCGCGGCCACCAGGCGCGGGCCCGACACGCGGCCGTCGCGGCCGACCGCCACGGCCTTCTCGCCGAGGCGCACCGCCTCGCTGCCGAATGCCCGGCCCAGGTGCTCGGCGAAGGTCTCGTCGAGGGCCTGGTCGACGATGCCGCGGATGTCGTAGGCCTTGAAGGCGGATGCCTGGACTTGCATGGGATGGTTCGGGATGGGTGGGCGTTGGCTCGCGATTCTACGAGGGGTGCCCGGCGGTTCCCGCCCCCGGTCGCGGGGGCACCGTCCGCGCCGCCGGGCGTCGATCCGTCGGCGCCGCCGGCCAGCCGTCGCGTCCCGCTGGCCGCCCGCGCCGGGGTGCCTACACTGGCAAGCCATGGACAACGGGCACCCCACCTCGATCGCCGAGCTGCGCAGCATGTGGCAGGCCTGGCTTTCCGGCACGTCCCCGGTGCAGCCGCCGCTGTGGGTGCAGTTCGCGTGGACGGTCGCCTTCTCGGCCGTCGTCGCGTTCGGCTTCACCGTGCTGTTCTTCATCGCCAACGCCGACACGATCGCCAAATGGCTGGACCTGGGCGAATGGGCGCGCTGGTACGGCCGCAACCTGGTGGTGTCGCTGACCGTCGGCGTGGTCATCGCGATCCTGTTCAGGGTGGCCTTCGCGATGTTCGGCGCGCGCCGGCTCAACGGGCTCGCCGGCTGGCGCCGCACGGCGTTCTTCTCGGGCGTGCCGCTGCTGGGCACCGCCATCGGCTGGCCGATCGGCATGACCCTGATCTTCGGCGAGCAGCGCCTGTTCCATGGCATGACCTCGGGCAACGTGGTGGCGACCGTCGTGCTGGCCATCGTGATCTCGCTGGGCTTCCAGACCTACTTCTCGCTGCGCACGCGCGGCATCCGCGCCGAGATGGCCGCCAGCGAGGCGCAGCTGCGCCTCCTGCAGGGCCAGATGGAGCCGCATTTCCTGTTCAACACGCTGGCCAACGTCATCTGCATGATCGACACCGACGCCCCGCGCGCCAAGCACACGCTGGAGGCGCTGACGGACTACCTGCGCGCGTCGCTGGGCAGCCTGCGGGTCGACGACAGCACGCTGGGCGCCGAGCTGGACCTGGCCGGTCGCTACCTGGAGCTGATGCAGGCGCGCATGGGCGAGCGGCTGCGCTTCGAGCTCCAGGCCGACGACGCCCTGCGCCACGCCGCGCTGATGCCGCTGGTGCTGCAGCCGCTGATCGAGAACGCGGTCAAGCACGGGCTCGAGCCGCAGGTCGACGGCGGCACCGTGCGCGTGAAGGCGGCGCGCCTGCCCGTCGACGGCCACGACTCGCTGCAGGTCTGCGTCGAGGACGACGGCGCCGGCCTGGCCGCCGCCGCGAGCCGCCCGCGCCGCCGCGTGGCCGGCGGCGCCGATGGCAACGGCATCGCGCTGGCCAACCTGCGCGAGCGCCTGCGTTCCCGCTTCGGCCCCGCCGCACAGCTCACGCTGTCCGAGCTCGAGGACGGCCACGGCACCCGCGCCTGCCTCGTGATCCCCTGGCTCGATGCCCGCGCCCCCGCCTGACAATCCGACCACCTCTCGCGACGCCCCACCATGACCCGCGCCCTCATCGCCGACGACGAGCAACCCCTGGCCCACTACCTGCGCGACCAGCTGGCCAGGCTGTGGCCCGGCCTCGATGTCGTCGCCATCGCGCGCAACGGCCTGGAGGCGGCCGCGCAGATCGCCGAGTTGCAGCCCGACATCGCGTTCCTCGACATCCAGATGCCCGGCCTGACCGGCCTGGAGGTGGCCGCCGGCATCGAGGGCCTGACGCGCGTCGTCTTCGTCACCGCCTACGACGAGTACGCGCTGCCTGCGTTCGACGCCGCGGCGCTGGACTACGTGCTCAAGCCCGTCACCGCCGAACGCCTGGGGCGCACGGTCGAACGCCTGCAGCGCGCGCTCGCCCCGCCCGCCGCGCCGGGCGATGCCGCCTCCGCCGACGACGACCGCCTCGCCCGCGTGCTGCGCGCGCTGCAGGCACCCGTGGCGGCCGCGCCGCCGCTGCGCTGGATCCGCGCCAGCCAGGGCGAACTGACGCACCAGGTGCCGGTCGCCGACGCGATGTTCTTCCACGCCGACGACAAGTACACGTGCGTGCGCACCGCCAAGGCCGAATACCTGATCCGCACCTCGATCACCGAGCTGGCCGCGCAGCTCGATCCCGGGCAGTTCTGGCAGATCCACCGCTCCACGATCGTCAACCTGGCCCACCTGGCGGGAACGCGCCGCGACGAGGCCAGCCGCCTGTTCGTGCGCATCGCGGGATGGAAGGACGAGCTGCCGGTGAGCAGGGCATATGTGCACCTGTTCAAGCCGATGTGATGGCGCTCGGACGCTCGGCCGGCGCGCTGTCCCCGCCCGTGCGCGGAAATTCGGCGGGTTAACCGGGCCGAATGCCGTTGGGTGTTCCTGGCGCCCGCTCCTACAGTGGCGATGTGGAAGGCGGCGCCGAGCGCGCACGCCTCGATCGAACGACACATCACCCCCAGGGACACCACGACATGGCCAACAAGGCAAAGCTGCACGAGATCCTCGCCGTCGAGAAGTCGCGCACGGGACAGGTCAAGACCTTGCTCGACGACACCTCGCGCAAGTTCAATCGGGCGACGGACTACTTCTCGGGCCACCTGAAATCCCTGAAACTGATCCGGGACGACCCGGCCAACGCGGCCATCGAGGCCGCCGCGCGCGAGCAGCGCCAGCTGCCCACCACGGTGGTCGAGACGCTGGACTACCTGTTCAAGCACTGGGCGAACGCGGAGGACGTGCTGCTGCAGAAGTCCCTGACCAACCAGGTGGCGAAGGCCGACATCGTGCTGTCCGACGGCAAGACGCTCGCCAGCAACGTCCCGGTCGACGAACTGCTCGGGCTCGAGAGCCGGCTCGAGGAACTGCGCAAGCTTTTCCACGCCATGCCGACCAACCGGGCCGACACCCGGTACGCGCCGTCCGACGACGGCCGCAAGGGATCCTGGACGGCGGTCGACGCCGACGTCACGACCAAGACGGAGCGCACCAAGGAGCCCTTCATCAAGGCGCCTGCCACCGACAAGCATCCGGCGCAGGTCGACGTCGTCGAGAAGGACGTGGTGGTCGGCACCTTCACCAACATCAAGCTCTCGGGCGCGGCCACCACGCTGCAGAAGGCCCTGGCCATCGAGCTGGTCGACGACCTGATCGCCTCGACCAAGCAGGCCCGCATGCGCGCGAACACCGTCGAGGTGCTCGAGGGCCGCGTCGGC
>DATCRO010000128.1:0-4049 GCA_036569025.1 Burkholderiaceae bacterium | reverse complement strand
GCGGGCCGCGATGAAGGCCACCAGCGACACGATGCCCGCCACCAGCAGCAGCCGCAACTCGTGGGCATAGGCCAGCAGGAACGCGTAGGCGGCCCAGGCGAGCCACGCGTTGTCGGACGGCGCGATGTCGAAGATCCGGCCCAGCAGCACCACGTCCAGCACGTAGCACGCGAACGCCACCAGCGCCGCGAGCTTGGTGAAGTAGCCGTTCGCGTCGCGCCGCGCGATGGCCGTCGTGGCCAGGAAGGAGCCGAGCGCGAAGGCGACCAGCGTCGTCACCTGCACGGGCGTCGACAATCGGCCCCAGAAGTTCCAGAACAGGAAGAACACGCTGGCCGCCAGCGCCAGCGCGCCGATCAGCGACGCGATGCGCATGCCCAGCGACAGCTGCCGCGCACGCACGTCGCGATCGACGTCGAAGCCCGCGTGCAGCGCCGCCAGCAGCGCGTCGTGGTGGTGTTGCAGCGCGGATCGCTGGTCGCCGGCCAGGCGCAGGGCGCCTTCGGCCTCGACGCGCGCGAGCTCCTTGCGGAAGGTCAGGATGTCGTCGACGCGCGATTGTGCGTCGGCTCGGGTGGCAGCGGTCATGGAGGGGGCCATTGCAACGGAGCCACGAGCATGGCCCAGGCCGCCGCCGCGTGCCAGCGCGAGCGCGCCGGTGTCGGCTCGCTGGCCCGGCGGAATCGGCGCGCGATACCGCCGGGCGCCCAGCTCAGGCCGCGGCGGGGGCGCGCCTGAACACCGCGCCCGGGCTGAACCCCGTCACCAGCGCCGTGCCCGCGATGACGATCGCGGCGCCCACCCAGGTGTTCCAGCCGGTCGCCTCGCCCAGGAACAGGTGGCCCCACAGCACGCCGAACACCGGGACGAGGAAGGTGACCGTCAACGCGGAGGCCGCGCCGAGGTCGGCCACCAGCCGGAAGTACAGCAGGTAGGCGATGCCGCTGCACACGACGCCGAGCGCGAGCACGGCCAGGCCGATCCCGAGCGTCGGCGCGGCGGCCGCGGGTGCGAACGGCACGGCCGGCGCGACCAGCAGCGTCGCGGCCCACATGCTGCCGTGCGCGTTGGCGAACGCGTCCACCTTCCTGGCCGACTTCGCATAGTTGGTGGCGATGCCGTACGACAACGTGGCGCCCAGCCCGAGGGCGATCGCCAGCGGCGCGCCGGGTCGCAGGCTCCCGGGATCGAAGCCGACGAGCAGCGCGACGCCGCCCACCCCCAACGCGAGGCCGAGCAACGCCTTCGGTGCGATGGCGGTGCGCGTCCACGCGGCGCCGATCACGGCGCCCCAGATCGGCGCGGTGGCGTTGAGGATGGACAGCAACGAGGCCGACAGGGTGCGCGCGGCGAACGCGAACAGCAGGAAGGGCAGGGCCGAGTTGAACAGGCCCAGGACCAGGAAGTGCAGCGCGTGGCGGCGTGGCTCGAGCGGCTTGCGCATCGCGGCGCCGACGATCGCCAGGAACAGCGCCGCCGACAGCACGCGGCAGAAGATCAGCAGCGTCGGCCCGAGCACCGGCGCGCCCATGCGCATGAACAGGAACGAGGCGCCCCAGATGGCGGACAGGCTGAGCAGGCGGACGATGCTGGCGGCGGTCATGGGCGATGAAGTCGTTGGGTCGGGGACGATTGTCGCGAGGCGCGCCGGTCGGAACACGCCATCTTCGGACATGGAAATGGCCAATCGACACCGCGTTCGCCGCAGGGTCTCCGGCCGGCGCCCGACGGGAAGGAGTCCGTACATTTCGATGTCCGGACAGGGCGCGTCGGCACCGGGCCGCGTCTCGAGAATGCGCCCGTCCCAACCCTTCGCAGGAGATCACATGGAACAACGACGACTCGGCGCCTCCGGCCTCATGGTGCCCGCGCTCAGCCTGGGCACCGGCACCTTCGGCGGCGGCAACGCCTTCTTCGCGGCCTGGGGCTCGACCGACGCCGACGGCGCGCGCAACCTGGTCGACATCTGCCTGGAGCACGGCCTGACGATGTTCGACACCGCCGACGTCTACTCGAGCGGCATCGCCGAGCAGGTGCTGGGCAAGGCGATCGCGGGCCGGCGCGACCAGGTGCTCGTCTCGACCAAGGCGACCTTCCGCAGCGGCCCCGGCCCGAACGACGTCGGGTCGTCGCGCCAGCACCTGCGCGCGGCGGTCGAGGGCTCGCTGCGCCGCCTGGGCACCGACTACGTCGACCTGTTCCAGCTGCACGGCTTCGACGCGCTGACCCCGGTCGAGGAGACGCTGTCCACGCTCGACGAGCTCGTGCGCGAAGGGAAGATCCGCTACCTCGGCGTGTCCAACTTCTCGGGCTGGCACCTGATGAAGTCGCTCGCCGCGTCGGAGCGGCTGGGCCTGCAGCGCTACGTCGCGCACCAGGCCTACTACTCGCTGGTGGGCCGCGACTACGAATGGGAGCTGATGCCGCTGGGCCTGGACCAGGGCGTCTCGGCCGTCGTCTGGAGCCCGCTGGGCTGGGGCCGGCTCACGGGCAAGATCCGCCGCGGCTCGGGCATCCCGGCGCAGAGCCGGCTGCACGCGACCGCCGACAAGGGCCCGCCGGTCGACGACGAGCACCTGTTCAAGGTGGTGGACGCGCTCGCCGCCGTCGGCGAGGAGATCGGCAAGTCGGTGCCGCAAGTGGCGCTGAACTGGCTGCTGCAGCGCCCGACGGTCGCCAACGTGATCGTGGGCGCGCGCGACGAGAAGCAGCTGCGCGAGAACCTGGGCGCCGTCGGCTGGAACCTCAGCGCCGAGCAGGTCCGAAGGCTCGACGAGGCGAGCGCGGTGACGCGGCCCTATCCGTACTGGCACCAGGAAGGCTTCACCGAGCGCAACCCGCTGCCGGTGTGAACCGCCTCAGTAGAACCAGACGGTGGTGATGCGTCCGCCGTCGACGCGGTAGACGGCGATCGCCTCCACGATGCCGTCCTTCAGCCCGGCGACGTGCTCGTGGTCGACCACCGTGTTGCCGCTGACCATGCGCGCGACGACGGTCGCGTGCAGGCCGGGCAGGTTGAAGCGATTGCTGGCGTAATGGGCCGCGAACGCCGCCTTGCCCGAGAGCACCGGCTTCGCGGCGGGCGGCTTGTACACCTGCACGTCGTCGCTGTACTCCGCCACGAAGCGCGCGAGGTCGCGTGCGTTGTAGGCCTCGAGCTGGCGTTGGACCGGGTCGGCGGGGTTCATGGCGGGTCTCGCGATGTCAGGAGCGTCGTGCGGGATTCTGAACCTTCCGCGGCGACTCGCGTCGGCTAAGATCGGGGCATGACCCGCCTCGTCGTCACGATCGCCGCTCACGCGCCCACGCGCGTGACGCCCGCGCGCGCCGGTGCGGTCAAAGTGAAAAAGCCGTTGCTCGTCTGACCGGGGCTGCGGTTCCGTCGTCCAGATGAGCGACGGAACCTGCCCTCCCGCGGAAGAAACCTTCACGGAACCCCGGCCTGCTCTGCGCGCTCCTCCAACGACGGTCATTGTCCGGTCGTTGTCGAAAGGAAAGCTGCGTGAGCCATCGCTATCTGTCCGGGGTCTGGATCCCCATCGTCACCCCGTTCCGCGAGGGACGCGTCGATCATGACGCGCTCGCCACGCTCGCCAGGCGGCTCGCCGCCGACGGCGTCGACGGCATCGTCGTGTGCGCCACCACGGGCGAGGCGCCGCTGCTGGGCGATGCCGAGCGCGTCGAGGTGCTGGGCACGATCAAGTCGGCCACGACGCTGCCGCTGATCATGGGTTCCTCGGGCAGCACCGCGGCCGAGGTGCTGCGCCGCGCCGACGCCGCGATGGCGCATGCACCGGCCGCCTTCATGGTGACGGCGCCGCCCTACCTGCGCCCGTCGCAGGACGCGTTGCGCGCCTTCTTCACCACCGTCGCCGACGGCCTGCCGGCGCCGCTGGTGGTCTACGACATCCCCGCGCGCACCGGCGTGCGCATCGAGCTCGACACGCTGCTCGCGCTGGCCGCGCATCCACGCGTGGTGGCCCTGAAGGACTGCGGCGGCCGCGTCGAGCAGACCGAGGCCCTGATCGCCGACGGCCGCCTGCAGGTGC
>DATCRO010000127.1:0-4007 GCA_036569025.1 Burkholderiaceae bacterium | reverse complement strand
CGGGACGGGTTTCGTGGAGAAGAGGTCGGCCATGGGAGTCCGTGATCGTACAGCGGCGGACATCCCCGCCGATTTGCCCGGCACATTCGTGGAATCCTTGGAATTGGCGCCGCCGCGGCGGTCTTTTCGGCCATTCGGCGGGGCGGCGCGGCTTCACACTGCATGGCATCGGCGCGGCCTGCCCTTTTTCGGCCCGGCCCGCGCGCACCGATCCGCAGCAAGGAGCACCTCCGCCCATGAGCGCCATCACCGCCACCGAAAACCGCAACGTCGCGCAGGCGGCCGCCACGGCCGCGCAGGGCGCGCGCGAATACCTGTCCTTCAAGCTCGGCGCCGAGGAATACGGCATCGACATCCTGAAGGTGCAGGAGATCCGCGGCTACGAGAACCCGACCCGCATCGCCAACGCCGCCCACTTCATCAAGGGCGTCGTCAACCTGCGCGGCGTGATCGTCCCGATCGTCGACATGCGCCTGCGCTTCGGCCTGGCGGACGTCCAGTACAACAGCTTCACCGTCGTCATCATCCTCAACATCGCCAACCGCACGGTGGGCATGGTGGTGGACTCGGTGTCCGACGTGCTGGAACTGGGCGGCGAGCAGATCAAGCCGGCCCCGGAATTCAACGGCGCGATCGACGCGGCCTACATCACCGGCCTGGGCACCATCAAGAGCGGCGACTCGCAGCGCATGCTGATCCTGATGGACATCGAACAGATGATGACGGCCCCCGACATGGGCCTGATGGACGAGCCCGTCCACTGATCCGTTGATCCGGGGCGAAGGTCGGCGCGTCCTCACCGCGCCAGGACTCCGGACGATTTCCTCGAAGGGTTCGAAGGCCGCCGCGGGCAACCGAGGCGGCCGTTTTCTTTGGGGACGCGCGCCTCAAGGAAGCGGATCCGGCCTGGATGGGGTCAGGTCTTGAACGTTGCGCGACAACGGCTTAGATGGGGTCAGGTCTTGAAAGTTGCGCGCCGCAACGCATGGCGTTCGTTGAGCGGTTGTCGCGCAACTTTCAAGACCTGACCCCATCTTTCCGTGCCGCGCCGTCGTGGGCGCGGCTACTGCTCGGAAACGTCCGCGCCCTTGGGCGGCACGAACACGAAGGTGTCGGCCGCGAGCTTCGCATTGGGCTCGAAGCCGTTGAACACGATCATCGACTTCTGGCCGAAGCTGTCGTCGATCTCGAGCTGCGCCAGCGCGTGGCCCTTGAAGCCGATGCGCAGAGAGCGCACGGTGCCTTCGGGCTGCCTGGGCGTGGCCAGCACCCAGTCGATGCCGTCCCTGGACGGCTGGTCGGCCAGCGTGAAGACCTTGTCGATGTCGTTGGACACGATCAGCGCCGCCGGCGTGTTGGCGAGCGCGTCGCCGGTCTTGCGCGACGAGGCCTGGTTCAGGTCGGGGTCGTAGATCCAGACCTTCGTGCCGTCGCCCACCACCGTCTGCGCGTAGGGCTTCTGATAGACGAAGCGGAAGCGGTTCGGGCGCGAGAACTCGAAGCTGCCGTTGGACAGCTTCTGCTTGCCGTTCGGTGCGGTGACGGTCTGCGTGAACGTGGACTTGCCCGACTTGACCGTCCTGACGAAGTCGCGCAGTTCGTCGGTGGCCGTGGCGAAGGCCGAGGCGCACGTGAGCGCCAGCGCGGCGACGAGGGGAATGCGGATCGAACGCAGGACTGTCATCGATGTCTTTCGCCTGCGACGGCGGGCCCGGAGGCTCACTCGTCGCGCTTGGGGACCAGGATCTCGCGGTTGCCGGAGCCCGACATGCCGGACACCAGCCCCGACTGCTCCATCTGCTCGAGCAGCCGCGCCGCGCGGTTGTAGCCGATGCGCAGGTGGCGCTGCACCAGCGAGATCGATGCCCGCTTGTTCTGCAGCACCACCGCCACCGCCTGGTCATACAACGGATCGGACTCCGCATCGGATGACCCGCCGCCCTCGCCGGCCGCCAGGTCCTCGTCCATGACGCCGCCCTCGAGGATGCCCTCGATGTAGTTGGCCGGCGCCTGCGATTTCAGGTACTCGACCACGCGGTGCACCTCGTCGTCGCTCACGAACGCGCCGTGCACGCGCTGCGGCACGCCGCCGCCCGGCGTCAGGTAGAGCATGTCGCCCTGGCCCAGGAGCGCCTCGGCGCCCATCTGGTCGAGGATGGTGCGGCTGTCGATCTTGCTGGACACCTGGAACGACAGGCGCGTCGGGATGTTGGCCTTGATCAGGCCGGTGATGACGTCGACGCTGGGCCGCTGCGTGGCCAGCACCAGGTGGATGCCCGCGGCGCGCGCCTTCTGCGCGAGGCGGGCGATCAGCTCCTCGACCTTCTTGCCGACCACCATCATCAGGTCGGCCAGCTCGTCGATCACGACCACGATGAACGGCAGGCGTTCCTGCGGCTCGGGCTCCTCGGGCGTGAGGCTGAACGGGTTGGGGATGGTCTCGCCGCGCTCCCTGGCGTCGTCGATCTTCTTGTTGTAGCCGGCCAGGTTGCGCACGCCCATCTTGGACATGAGCTTGTAGCGTCGCTCCATCTCGTTGACGCACCAGGACAGCGCGTTGCCGGCCTGCTTCATGTCGGTGACCACCGGGCACAGCAGGTGCGGGATGTCCTCGTAGACGCTCATTTCCAGCATCTTCGGGTCGATCAGGATCAGGCGGACGTCGTTGCCCTCGGCCTTGTACAGCAGCGACAGGATCATCGCGTTGATGCCCACCGACTTGCCCGAGCCGGTGGTGCCGGCCACCAGGCAGTGCGGCATCTTCGCGAGGTCGGCCACCACGGGGTTGCCGACGATGTCCTTGCCGAGCGCGATGGTCAGCAGCGAGCCGGCCTCGTTGTAGACGTTGGAGCCCAGGATCTCCGACAGCCGGATCATCTGGCGGCGCGCATTGGGCAGTTCCAGCGCCATCGTCGTCTTGCCGGGGATCGTCTCGACCACCCGGATGCTGACCAGGCTCAGCGAGCGCGCCAGGTCCTTGGCGAGGTTGACGATCTGCGAGCCCTTGACGCCCGTGGCCGGCTCGATCTCGTAGCGCGTGATGACCGGGCCCGGCGCGGCCGCGACCACGCGCACCTCGACGCCGAAGTCGCCCAGCTTCTTCTCGATCATGCGGCTGGTCATCTCCAGCGACTCGGGCGTGACGGTGGGTTCGGAACGCGCGGGCGCGGCGTCGAGCAGGTCGACCTGCGGCAGCTTGTTGTCGTGGATCTCGACGAACAGCGGCTTCTGGCGCTCGCGCTGGACGCGCCTGGACTCGACCACCTGCACGATCTCGGGCTCGATCACGATGGGCGCGTGCTGCACGTCCTCGATGCGCACCTCGTCGACCTGCTGCTCGCGCTCGCGCAGCGCGATCTCGCCGATGCGCTCGTCCTCGGCGCGTTCGCGCGCGACGGCCCGATGCTCGCGGCGGCCGTCGATCCAGCTGCCGATGCCGTCGGCCAGCCGCACCCACGAGAAGCGCAGCGCGCCCGACATGCCCAGCACCAGCAGCGCGATCCACAGCACGCCCGAGCCGAGGAAGCCCAGCCAGTGCATCGACAGCGGGCCCAGGGCAAAGCCCAGGATGCCGCCCGAGTGCCCGCCGGGCACGCGAGCCTCCCAGGTGTACAGGCGCGTCCATTCGAGCGCCGTGCTGGCGCACAGCAGCAGCACGAGCCCGCCCCAGAAGCGCAGGCGCGGGAAGCGCGGCTCGGGTCCGGCCTCGGCGTCCACGCCGGCGAGCGCGCGCGAGCCGCGCGCCAGCGTGCGCAAGGACTGCAGCAGGCCCACCAGGGGCAGCCACGACGCCGAGGCGCCCAGGCACAGCAGCAGCACGTCGGACAGCAAGGCGCCCGGCCGGCCCAGGAGGTTCAGGATGGGGCCGCCGTCGCCCGACGTGGTGAAGGCGGCGTCGGCCAGGTGGTGGGTGGCCAGAGACAGCGCCACGGCCAGCCACGCGACGAAGCCGACGAGCGCGGAGACGCGCTGCTTCCACACTGCGCGCGGGACCGGCGCGCCGGACT
>DATCRO010000126.1:0-3298 GCA_036569025.1 Burkholderiaceae bacterium | reverse complement strand
ATCGCCGATGAAGTAGCGCTTCAGGCCGGCCAGGATCATCTCGACGGCCACGGCCGTCAGCACCAGGCCCATCAGCTTCTCGATGGCCGCCACCATCTGCGTGCCGAGCACGCGGCGGATGCGGTCGGCGGCCAGCAGCACCACGCCGCTGATGGCCAGCGCGGCGGTCAGCGCGCCGATCCACGTGACCAGGTGCTCGGGCTGGCGCGAGGCCAGCAGCAGCACGGTGGCCATCGCCGAGGGCCCGGCCAGCAGCGGCACGGCCAGCGGGAAGATGAAGGGCTCGCGCTTGGCCGTGTCGGCGCCGTAGATCTCGGCGCCGCCGCCGAAGATCATGCGGATCGCGATGATCGCCAGGATCACGCCGCCGGCCACCTCCAGCGAGCGCTCGGACAGCCGCATCAGCGTGAGGAAGCCCTGGCCCGAGACCATGAACAGCACCAGCACCCCGAACGCGATCAGCACCTCGCGCACGGCCACGAAGGTGCGCCGCTCGGGCGCCACGGAGCCCAGGATGGAGATGAAGATCGGCAGGCTGCCGAACGGATCCAGCACGAGCAGCAGCAGGATGAACGCGGAGAGGAAGGTGTGATCCATGGGGGCGCGATTGTCCTTGAGCGCGGGCCGTGGCGGGACGCGGGCCGGTCATCAAGCGCTCGACTTTAGCGGGCGAGCGCCACGGCGGAGGCCGGAACAGCGCGGCAAACGCCGCCTTGCCGGGCAGCATGAGCCATCGCCCATGGGTTGAAGGGCAATAAGGACGAATGTAGTATTCCGCCATGCCCAAGCCCTCCCATCGCGAGAAGCTGCTGCAGGTCGGCATGCAGGTCGTCCACGAACGCGGGTTCCGTGGCGCCAGCGTGCGCGACATCGTGCAGGCCGCCGGCGTGCCGCAGGGCTCGTTCACGAACCACTTCGCGTCCAAGGAGGCCTTCGGCCTCGAGGTGGTCGAGCGCTACGCCGCGCAGGCCGACACGGCGATGCGCCAGACCCTGCGCAACGAGCACCTGCCGCCGCTGCAGCGGCTGCGCGCCTTCATCGAGCGCAGCAAGACGGGCTTTGCCGAGGACGGGCTGCGCAACGGCTGCCTGCTGGGCAATTTCTCGGCGGAAGCCAACGACTGCGGCGAGCCGCTGCGCGGCCGCGTCGTGGCCGCGCTGGCCGACATGCAGGATGCCCTCGCCTTCTGCCTGCGCGCGGCCGTGAGCGGCGGCGAGCTCGCCCCGTCGACCGACTGCGACGGGACGGCCGAGTTCGTCCTCGCCGCGCTGCAGGGCGCGACGCTGCTGGCCAAGGCGCAACGCAGCCCGCGTCCGCTCGAGCGTTTCGAGGACGTGCTGTTCGAGCGCGTGCTCGAGCGCGCCACGCCGGTGCGTTGAACTGGGCCGGAACTCCGGTTCATCCGCTCCTCAAGTTCCTCCGGCGGATGCCGACGACGACCGCGCACGCCCCGACTTGAGCGAGTGGACGGGGGCTCCCCGCGCCCTCATCCACCCATCGAAAAACGGGCCGCTCGGCACATTGGGGCTTCCACTTCCGGAAGCCTCCGATGCACGTCCGATCCTTCGCTTTCAAGGCCTGCGCGCTGCTGCTCGCGAGCCTCGCCTCCCCCCTCGCGGCGGCCGCGCCGCAGCCGCTGAACGAGACCGAGATGAGCTCGGTGCGCGGCGCCGACGGCTCGATCCTCGTCGGCCTGCAGCCCTCGTCGTCCAACTCGCAGAACCCGTTCGCGAGCGGCCTGAGCGCCGCGTTCGCGAGCAGCACCGGCCCCACCACGCTGACCCCGGCACAGTTCGCCACCGCGCTGCAGGCCGTGGGCGCGGCGCCGTCGAACTTCGCCGACTACGCGGGCCAGCCGGTCGCGCAGTCGGTCGTCGACGCCAAGCCCGTGACCTTCAGCTTCAACTTCTCGGACGTCCTGCAGTCGACCACCGGCCTGTCGGTCGGCACCGGCGGCACCGGCAGCCCGTCGCTGGGCACGTTCACGCTGAAGGACTTCGACGCCCGCGGCACGGTCATCTGGGTCTGGCAGCACCACTGAGACGCTGCCGCCGATCCGCGGGTCATCCCCGTGGATGATGCTTCGAATGCAGCTGGCGCAGGCGCTCGCGCGCCACATGGGTGTAGATCGTCGTCGTCGAGATGTCGGCGTGCCCCAGCAACAGCTGCACGGCGCGCAGGTCGGCACCGTGGTTGAGCAGGTGCGTGGCGAACGCGTGGCGCAGCGTGTGCGGCGAGATCGCGTTGCGGATGCCCGCGGCCAGCGCATACTTCTTGACCAGGTTCCAGAACATCTGGCGCGACATCGCCGCCGCGCGCACCGTCACGAACAGCGCGTCGCTGCGCCGGCCCTCGAGCAGCTCGGGCCGCGACGTGGCGAGCCACGCCTCGAGCCAGCGCCGCGCCTCGTCGCCGAACGGCACGAGGCGCTCCTTGGAGCCCTTGCCCATCACGCGCACGACGCCGTCGGGCAGGCTGAGATCGACCAGCTTGCAATCGACGAGCTCGCTCACGCGCAGGCCGCTGGCGTACATCAGCTCCAGCATCGCGCGGTCGCGGGCGCCCAGCGGGGTGCCCGTGTCCGGGGCCGCGAGCAGCGCATCGACCTGCGCCTCGGTGATGGCCTTGGGCACGCGCATCGGCTGGCGCGCCGGGCGCAGCTTGAGCGTCGGGTCCTCGTCGACGAGGCGCTCGCGCAACCCCCAGCGGTAGAAGCGCCGGAACACCGCCAGCCGCCGGTTCGCGCTGGTGGCCTTGCTCGCGGCGTGGCGAGCGAGCATGTAGCCCTGCACGTCGCTCGCGCGCGCCTGCGCGAGGTCGCGCGCCTGCTCCTGGCCCAGCCAGGCCGCGAACAGGGTCAGGTCGCGCCGGTAGGCCGCGAGCGAGTTCCTGGCGAGGCCGTCCTCCAGCCACAGGCCGTCGAGGAAGCGGTCGATCGCGCCGGCGCTGCGAAGCATCGCCGCGCCGGGGGGCGGGGCGCCAGGGGCGGCGGTCTTCTTGCGCGGGGCCAAGTCAGCTCGCCGCGCCCAGCATGCCGGCCTTCATCTTCGCGTCGACCGGGCGGTCGCCGACGAAGATGTCCAGCATCGCGGTGTAGAGATCGGCGCCCGGCACCGGCGTGCCCACCGCCTTGCCGTTGACGCGCATGGCCAGGCCTTCGGAGGGCAGCCAGTCGAGGTCGACCACGTCGCCCTTGTGCACCTTGCCGACGCTGCGCAGCGTGCGGTCGAACGCATCGATGCGATCGCGCATCGCGGCCACCCGGTCGGCGGGCGTGCGCTTGGCGATGCCGCCGGTG
>DATCRO010000125.1:0-3549 GCA_036569025.1 Burkholderiaceae bacterium | reverse complement strand
ACACCGCCGCCATCGATGCGGCCGCCAAGCGCATGGAAGCGGCCCGCGCGCAGATGGAGGCGGCGCAGAAGTCGGGCGACGCGGCCTCCAGCGCCGCCGGGCTGGGCGCGATGATGGGCGCGCTGACCGGCGCCGGCGGCGCGGCCATCCCGCCCGCCGACCTGAAGGCGCAGTTGCCCGACACGCTCGGCGCCCTCAAGCGCGAGTCCTTCGAGACCAGCGGCGGCACCGCGGTGGGCATCGCCAGCTCCACGGCCAAGGCCACCTACGCGGGCGGCGACAACCAGCGCGCCGAGCTGTCGATCACCGATGTCGGCGGCCTCGGCGGCCTCGCCTCGGTGGCCACCTGGGCCAACGTCACCGTCGACAAGGAGACGCCCGACGGCATCGAGAAGACGTACAAGGACGGCGCGCGCACGATCCACGAGCAGTACCGCAAGGACGGCAGCCATTCCGAATACACCGTCATCCTGAAGAACGGCGTGATCGTCGAGACGCAGGGCGACCACATCGACGGCGCCACGCTCAAGTCCATGGCCTCGGCGGTCAACCTCGATGCACTCGAGGCGATGAAGCGCCCCGCCAAGACCTGAGCTGACGCTGCGGTCGAGCTGGCGTAGAGTCGCGACCATCTCAACTGCCGCAGACATCCATGGCCTTCGCTTCCGGCTTCTCCAGGGACGACAACCCGAATTTCCTGCGCAATGCCGTGATCGGCGTCGTCGTGCTGATCGTCCTGGTGGCGTTCTGGCCGATCCGCACCGTGCCCACCGGCTCGCGCGGCGTGATCACCGTGGGTGGCGCCATCCGCGGGCTGCAGAACGAGGGCTTCACCGTCATCCTGCCGTGGCAGAAGCTGGACGTGTTCAGCATCCGCGCCGAGCAGGCCGACATCGAGAACGCGGAAGGCTCCACGTCCGACACCCAGCCGGTCAAGGTGAGCCTGACGGTGCGCTACTCGATCGCGCCCGACCGCGTCACCGAGGTCTACGAGAAGTACAGCCACGACGGCAACCTCCAGAGCTACGTGCAGACCGCCACGCAGGAGGTGTTCAAGGCGGTGACGGCGCGCTACTCCGCACCCGACCTGATCGCCCAGCGCGCCGCCGTCTCCGGAGACATCACGGGCGCGCTGCGCTCCAAGCTCGCCACCTATGGCGCGCAGGTGATCTCCATCGACATGCGCAACTTCTCGTTCAGCGAGAGCTACATGCGCGCGATCAACGACAAGGTCACGCAGGAACAGCTGCGGCTGGCCGCCGAGAACAAGCTCAAGACGGTCGAGGCCGAGCAGAAGCAGAAGGTCGCCGTGGCCGAGGCCGAGGCCAATGCCGTCAAGGCCACCGCCGACGGCGACGCGTACGCCAAGCTGAAGGTCGCCCAGGCCGAGGCGCAGGCGATGCAGGTGCAGAACGAGGCGCTCGCCAAGAACAAGGACGTGCTGGAGCTGCGCCGCATCGAGGTCGAGCTCACCAAGGCGCAGAAATGGAACGGCCAGCTGCCGCAGGCCATCTACGCGGGCGCGCCGGTGCCGTTCATGAACGTGGGCAACCCGGCGAAGTGAGATCTGGCACGCTCGCGAGGCCGCGGTCGTTCGGCGCCGCTCGGCAGCGCGTATTCGGACGACGCACGCCAAAGCGCCGTCAGGCCGAGGGAGCGAGCTTGAACGTGTTGACCATCGCTTGCAGCCGCAGCGACTGCTCGCGCATGTTCTGCGCGGCGGCGGCACTCTGCTCGACCAGCGCGGAGTTTTGCTGAGTCATTGCGTCCAGTCCGCCAACGGTTTCGTTGACGCGCCCAAGGTCGCCGCTTTGGCGCTCCGAGGCGTCGCTGATGCCAGAGACGATGCCCGTGACCTTGCGTGCGCCGTCGACGATGTCGCTCATCGTCGCGCCCGCCGTTTGAACGAGACGGCTTCCCGAATCGACCTGCTCGGTGCTGGCCGTGATGAGCGCCCGGATCTCCTTGGCCGCGGTGGCGGCGCGCTGCGCGAGGCTGCGGACTTCGCCCGCGACCACTGCGAACCCGCGACCGTGCTCGCCCGCGCGAGCGGCCTCGACGGCGGCGTTCAGCGCCAGGATGTTCGTCTGGAAAGAGATGCCGTCGATGACGCCGGTGATCTCTCCGATGCGATGGCTCGCCCGCGCGATGTCCTTCATGCTCTCGATGACCTTGCCGACAAGCTCGCCGCCACGCTGGGCCACGGCGGCAGTGTTGGCGGCAAGCTCGTTGGCGGAACTGGCGGCCTGCGCGCTCTCGCGCACCTGGCCGCTGAGCAGCGTCATCGAACTTGCGGCCTCCTGGAGCGCGCTGGCGGCCTGTTCCGTGCGGTGGCTCAGGTCGTCGCTGCCGCTGGAGACTTCGGCGCTGGCCTGCGCCATGTGTCCGGCGACGTCGTGGATCTGGCCGACGAGAAGACCGAGCCGCGCCTGCATGTCCGCGAGGGCCCGCTGCAGGCGGCCGAGCTCGTCGCTGCGGTCCACGGCCAGGGTCTCGCGCAGATCGCCCGCCGCGATGCGTTCGGCCAGCCGGACGGCGTCATTCACGGGGTTCGTCACGCCCCGCGCGATCCGCCACGCGAGCAGAGTGGCCAGGGCGACGGCGCCGACCAGCGTGGCCGCGATCTCCGCCAGAGCGATGCGCCATGCGCGATTGCTGCGTTCGCTTGCCTCTCCGAGCATCTGCTGCTGCAGCGCCTGCGCGTTGTCGACGGCCGAGCCCAGCGCACCGATGCGCGGCTGGACGTTGCTCGAGAGCAGGCCGCGCGCCATGTCCATGTTGTGGGCCTTCAATACTCGACCGAACTTGACCAGCGCCACCAGAATGCCACTGCTCTGATCGCCGAGTTCGGTGGCGGCCTTCTCTCCCCGCGGATCGCCCGTGCGCAAGGCGCGCTGCAGGTCCTCGATCTGCTGCCCGACCTGCGAGCGGCCGGATTCGATGCGCGCAAGCGCCGCATCACCGGCCGGCTCGCCGGCGGAGATGATCGCGTCGCGGGCGGCGAGGTTCAGGTCCGCGACGACGCGTGCCAGCGCACCGACCTTGAGCATGCGCGGGATCTGCTCGTTGACCACTGCATCGAGCTGGTTCGCGATCGTGCGCGCCTGCCAGGCCGCTACGCCCACGACGATCGTCATCACCGCGAGCAGGGCAGCGAACCCCAGGCCGAGGCGGCCGGCGATGCCGGTCGGCCTGGGCACGCGGATTCGGGCCAGGAGGGAACGGAGCCGTGTCATCGCGAGGTCTCCTGGGCGATGGACTGAGGAAGATGCAAGGCTGCGGCCAGGCGATCTGGTGGCGTGTCGTAGGCGTAGACCCGATCGATCCGGCCATCGGCGTCGACGACGTACCAGCGGGAGCTGTGGGCCAGCGACGATCCTTGGCGTGCGATACCGACGCCGTAGTGCTGCGCGATGCGCCGGACCTGATCGGGCTCGCCGGTCAGGCCGATCACGCGCGGGTCGAACACGCTCAGGTAGTCGCGCAATCGCTTCGACGTGTCGTTCAAGGGGTCGAGCGTCACGAAGAGGATCGCTGGCGGTGCTGTGC
>DATCRO010000124.1:0-5435 GCA_036569025.1 Burkholderiaceae bacterium | reverse complement strand
GCTCAACCGCCTGATGACGCGCGAGAACATCGACCTGATCGTGCTCGACCTGATGCTGCCGGGCGAGGACGGCCTGTCGATCTGCCGCCGCCTGCGCGCCGCCGGCGACCGCACGCCCATCATCATGCTCACCGCCAAGGTCGAGGACGTGGACCGCATCGTCGGCCTCGAGGTGGGCGCCGACGACTACCTGCCCAAGCCCTTCAACCCGCGCGAGCTGCTGGCCCGCGTGCACGCGGTGCTGCGCCGCCGCCCGCCGCAGGAGGCGCCCGGCGCCCCCGCCAAGGACGCCCAGGTGGTGCAGTTCGGCGACTTCGAGTTCGACCTGTCGCTGCGCCGCCTGACCAAGGACGGCGAGCCGATCGCGCTGACCACCGGCGAGTTCTCGATGCTCAAGGCGCTCGTGCGCCACCCGCGCCAGCCGCTGTCGCGCGACAAGCTGGCCCAGCTCGCGCGCGGCCGCGACTTCGAGCCCTTCGACCGCAGCCTGGACGTGCAGATCTCGCGCCTGCGCAAGATGATCGAGCCCGATCCGTCGAACCCGCGCTACATCCAGACCGTGTGGGGCGTGGGCTACGTGTTCGTCCCCAGCGAGACGGCCTGACCACCTTCAGCAAAAAGCCGGGGATGGACCGCAAGCACCTGTCGCTGAGTCTCTTCTGGCGCACGTTCTTCCTGCTGTCGCTGCTGCTGACCGGCGGCGTCATCGCCTGGGTCCAGACGCTGCGCCAGCTCGAATTCGAGCCGCGCGCGGTCGTGGCCGCCCAGCAGATCGCCAGCCTCGTGAACCTGTCGCGCGGCGCGATGAAGAACGTCGACGGCATCACGCGCATCGCGCTGATGAAGTCGATGACCGACCAGGAGGCCGTGCGCGTGCTCCCGCGCGAGCCGACCGACCGCTGGGATCCGTACGAGGTCGACGCCTTCACGCGCCGCATCGCGGCCGAGCTGCGCGTGCGCCTGGGCGAAGGCACCGTCGTCGCGCGCTCGGTCAACGGGCAGGACGCGCTGTGGGTGGGCTTCACGATCGATGACGACCGCTACTGGCTGCAGGCCGAATCGGCGCGTGTCACGCCGCTGACGTCCAGCACCTGGTTCGTGTGGGTGGGCATCGCCATCCTGGCCACCGTCATCGGCTCGGCGACGATCGCCGGCCTGATCAACCGGCCGCTGAAGGATCTGTCGACGGCCACGGCCCGCATCCGCGAGGGCGAGTACGACATCCGGCTCGACGAACGCGTCGGCACGCCCGAGGTGCGTGCCGTCAACATCGGCTTCAACCGCATGGCGCGCGACCTCGCGAAGGTCGAACAGGACCGCACCGTGATGCTGGCCGGCATCTCGCACGACCTGCGCACGCCGCTGGCGCGCATCCGCCTGGAGGCCGAGATCAGCGTGCCCGACGACGAGGCCCGCGCCCATATCGCCGAGGACATCGACCAGCTCGACGCGATCATCGACAAGTTCATGGACTACGCGCGTCCGGGCGTCACGCGCCTGGAGCCGGTGCCGCTGGCCGCTGTCGTCGAACGAGAGGCACTGGCCTTCCGCGACGCGAGCCAGATCCGCATCGCCATCCAGCTGTCGCCGGTCTCGCGCGTGCTGGGCGATCCGATCGAGCTGGGGCGCGTGTTCGCCAACCTGTTCGAGAACGCGCGCCGCTACGGCCGCCCGTCCGACACCGTGCCCGCCGAGGTGCAGGTGGGCCAGCTGCAGGCCGGACCGTGGATCATCGTGACGGTGCGCGATCGCGGCCCCGGCGTGCCGGTGGAGAAGCTCGCGCAGCTGACCACGCCCTTCTTCCGCGGCGACACGGCACGCACGTCGGCCACCGGCGCGGGCCTGGGCCTGGCGGTGGTCAAGAAGTCGATCCAGCGCATGGGCGGCAGCCTGGAGATGACCAACGCGCCCGAGGGCGGCCTGGTCGCGCACGTGCGTCTCCGCAGGGTCGAAGCGACCTGATTTCCGGACCCGCGCGGCGTTGCGGTCGCGCAAAGACGGGCCCCTCGATTGCCCGTTCCGTTGCATCACGACAACGGAGAGTGTCCGATGACAACCAGACTGCTCAAGACCTCGCTCGCGGCGGCCGCCCTCGCCTGCTGCGGCGCGGCGATGGCCGATGTCACTTTCTACGAATACGACAACTACGGCGGGCGATCCTTCACCGTCCACGACCCGATCGAGAGCTTCCAGCGCATCGGCTTCAACGACCGCGCCTCGTCGGTGGTGGTGACCGGCCGTCCGTGGGAAGTCTGCGACGACTCGGGCTTCCACGGCCACTGCTACATCCTGCGGCCCGGCAACTACCCGTCGCTGAGCTCGATGGGCCTGGGCGAACGCATCTCGTCGGCGCGCTGGGTCGACCGCAACGGCAACTTCCCACCCGACCGCTGGGCCCCGCCGCCGCTGCCGGGCCAGGTGACGCTCTACGAGCGCGACAACTTCCGCGGGCCGTCGTTCAGCACGACTTCCGACATCGACAACCTGCGCGACGTCGGCTTCAACGACCGCGCGTCGTCGCTGGTGGTGGTCGGCGACCGCTGGGAGGCCTGCGACGACCGCGGCTACAGCGGCCACTGCGTCTTCCTGCGTCCGGGCAACTATCCGAACCTCGATGCGATGGGCATGGGCAACAGCATCAGTTCGGTCCGCTTGACGCCGGCCGACCAGCCTGTGGCCGACGCCGGCTGGGCGCCCGTCCCGCCGCCCGCGTACGACGCGCGCCGCCGCCCTCAGGAGCAGCTGTTCCAGGCGCAGGTGCTCGCGACGCGCGCGGTCTACGGCACGCCGACGCAGCGCTGCTGGGTCGAGCAGGCCGAGGTGCGCGACGATCGCAACCGCGTCGGCGGCACCGTGATCGGCGGCATCCTCGGCGGCATCCTGGGCCACCAGGTGGCGCGTGGCCATGGCGCGGTCGCGGCCGGCGCCATCGGCGGCGCGCTGGTGGGCAGCGCGATCGGCGGCGCCAACAGCGGCACGCGCCTCGAGGACGTGCAGCGCTGCACCACCGACGAATCCGGCCCGCCGCAGTTCTGGGACACGGTCTACACGTTCAACGGCGTGGAACACCACGTGCAGACGACCGCCCCGGCCGGCGCCACGATCACCGTGAACCAGTACGGCGAACCGCGCATCTGACGCCGCGCGGCGTCCGTGCATCGACGGCGGCTGCGGCCGCCGTCCCTTCGTTCAACGCGGCGCGAGCGGCCGCTGGCGCGCGCCGAGCAAGGCGCCCAGCGCCAGCACGATCGCCGAGAACACGAAGCCGCGGCGCAGCCCGCCGGGCCCGTCGGCCAGCAGGCCGGACAGGCTCGGCCCGAGGATCTGGCCCAGCGCGAACACGATCGTGAACGCGCCGATGCCCGCGGCCCACGCCGGCGGCGCCAGGTTGTGGCGCACGAACGCGGTGGTCGACGCCACCACCGACAGGAAGCACGAGCCGAACAGCACGCACGACAGTCCCACCATCACGGGCTGCGTGCCGAGCACGGGCAGCAGCGTGGCGAGGGCCAGGATCGCGTTGAGCTGCGCCAGCGGCCGCCCGCCGCGATGGCGCTGCAGCAGGCCGGCCCAGAGCCACGACGACGCCACCGTGCAGGCGCCCAGCAGCCCGAAGAACGCGGCCACGCGGCCGGGCGACAGTCCCTGGTCGCGCAGTAGCGTGACGATGAAGGTCATGTAGCCGATGTAGCCGAAGCCGAACATCAGGTAGCCGGCCAGCAGCGGCGCCATCGGCGCCCACGCGGCGCGCGTGCGTCCGGCCGACGGCGCGTCCGGGCCGGTGGCCACGAGCGCGCGCGACGCGCGCGTCACGCCCCAGGTCGCGAGCGCGCACGCGAGCGACACGACGCCCAGCGCCACCCACGCCTCGCGCCACGGCAGCGGCGGCACGAGGGCCGTCGAACCCAGGATGCCCAGCCCCGCGCCGCCGTAGTACAGGCCGACCACGAGCCCCGGATGCGGCGCGCGCGCCGACAGCCGTGTCGCGAGCAGGCCGCCGCCGACGAAGGTGGCGGCGCTGGCCACGCCCGCCAGCGTTCGCAATGCATACAGCGGCGCATCGCTCGTGGCGAAGGCGTGCGCGACGAGGATGGCCGCCGTGGCCGCCCCGCCGGCCGTGGCCACGCGCAGGGCGTCGTGACGCGCGAACCAGCGCCGTGCGAGCAGCGCGCCGGCCAGGTAGCCCGCGGCGTTGGCGGTGTTCATCGCGCCGGCGGTGAAATAGCTCCAGTGCAGCTGCGCGCGCATCGGCGGCAGCAGCAGCGCGTACGAGAAGCGCGACAGCCCCAGCGACACGGCGGCCGCGAGCGCCAGCGCGAAGGCGAGGACGATCGGCGTGCGGGGAGGCGGCTGCGTGGGGGCGGTCACGGATCGAGTATCCCCGCGGACGCACGCACGCGCCCGGCCGGGGAAATCCGGCTCGCATCCTCTCGTCTAGACAACCGGGCGTGGGAAATCGGGCCGATTTCAGTCGAGAATAGAGGGCTTACCCGCAGTTCGCCCTTCCCGGAACCGGAACCGACATGACCACCATCCTCCAGCACCTGCCCGCCCAGCAAAAGGTCGGCATCGCCTTCTCCGGCGGCCTCGACACCAGCGCCGCGCTGCACTGGATGCGCCTGAAGGGCGCGATCCCCTACGCCTACACCGCGAACCTGGGACAGCCCGACGAGCCGGACTACGACGAGATCCCGCGCAAGGCCATGCAGTACGGCGCCGAGAAGGCGCGCCTGATCGACTGCCGCGCGCAGCTGGTGGCCGAGGGCATCGCCGCGCTGCAGAGCGGCGCGTTCCACATCTCCACCGCCGGCGTCACCTACTTCAACACCACGCCCCTGGGCCGCGCGGTGACCGGCACGATGCTGGTGGCCGCGATGAAGGAGGACGACGTCAACATCTGGGGCGACGGCTCCACCTTCAAGGGCAACGACATCGAGCGCTTCTACCGCTACGGCATGCTCGCGAACCCGTCGCTCAAGATCTACAAGCCTTGGCTGGACCAGGTGTTCATCGACGAGCTCGGCGGCCGCACCGAGATGTCGGAGTTCCTGAACAAGGCGGGATTCGGCTACAAGATGTCGGTCGAGAAGGCCTATTCGACCGACTCCAACATGCTGGGTGCCACGCACGAGGCCAAGGACCTCGAGCACCTGAACTCCGGCATCAAGATCGTGCAGCCCATCATGGGCGTGGCGTTCTGGCGCGACGACGTCGTCGTCAAGGCCGAGGAGGTGCGCGTGCGCTTCCACGAGGGCATGCCCGTGGCCTTGAACGGCAAGGAATTCGCCGACCATGTCGAGCTGATGATGGAGGCCAACCGCATCGGCGGCCGCCACGGCCTGGGCATGAGCGACCAGATCGAGAACCGCATCATCGAGGCCAAGAGCCGCGGCATCTACGAGGCCCCGGGCCTGGCGCTGCTGTTCGCCGCCTAC
>DATCRO010000123.1:0-3447 GCA_036569025.1 Burkholderiaceae bacterium | reverse complement strand
GCCGGCGCCCAGCAGCGCGAAGCCGGCGAACCCCACCGTGCCCAGCACGAGCTGCCAGGCCACCCGCAGGACCCGGGACGACCCGGCCGGGCGCCTCAGGCGGGCCTGGGTGCGGGCGGCGGGCGTCGTCGGCGTCGAGGGGGGCTCCATGGCCGCTCCTGCGGAGGGGACGCGCCGCGACAGGCGGTGGATCGGCGCGGCAGCGGCCGGGCCTGTCGACATCATGGTTCATGCCCTCCGTTGCAACGGGAACCCGGCGCCGATCTGCAAGCGCCCAGTGTGGGATCCGGGCCCGCCTCGTGCCATCCCTCGAAAGCGTGGCGCGTGGCTGCGGGCGGGACGTCAGGCGACGCGGGACGGGTTCAGAGATCGAGCACGTACACCCGTGCCCCGGCACGCTCGGCCGCGCTGTGGCCGGCCAGGGCGCGGTCCCAGGACGCGTCGGTCGCGCCGTCCTCGGGCGGAAGATGCCCGATCATCTGCGCGACCTCCTCCGTGCTCGCGTCGAACTCGGCGACCTGCTCGCGCGACTCGAGGAACAGGCGCGCCACCATGAAGCCGCCCGAGTCGATGACGACCAGGTAGCGCGAGCGCGGGCGGGGCGAGGTGTTGCCGTGCGCTTGGGGAAGCTCGTTGCCGAATCCGTCGCTCATTGGGATCTCCCGCCCGCCGGGCGATGCACGGCAGGGTTGGCCGATCGTACGCCTGGACGTCCGGTCGCGCGCGCCGCATCCGGGGGCGCGGATCCGGCGATGGGCCGTCAAGTCCCGGCCGGAGTCGGCCATGCCGTGCCCGCCGCCCTTGCCGCGCCTTTTTGACGCAGACTAGGGGCATGGACAAGCACTACCTGCAGCCGCTGCTCGAGCCCGAGGCCATCGTCGTGTTCACGGCCCGCCGCGGGGACGCGCAGCAGCAGACGGCGCAGGGCCGCGCGCTCACCGAGGCGATCCGCGCCCAGCGCTTCACCGGCACGATCCGCTTCCTGGAGATCGGCACGACGGGCACGCTGGCCGAGCTGTCGCAGACGCGCGCCGACCTGGCCGTCATCGCGCTTCCGCCCAAGGACATCGCCGCCGCGCTCGAGGTGGCCGGCCGCATCACCTGCAAGGCGGCGGTCATCGTCTCCAACGGCGTCACGGCCGACCACGCCGCGCAGTTGCGCAGGATCGCGCACCGCGAGGGCGTGCTGCTGCTGGGCCCGAACAGCCTGGGCTTCCAGCGCCCGAAGCTGGGCCTCAACGCGAGCGCCGCCGGGCCGCTGGCACGCACCGGGTCGCTGGGCCTGGTGTGCCAGTCGGGCGCGCTGACTGCCGCCATGCTGGACTGGGCCGGCGCCAACGGCGTCGGCTTCTCGCTGGTGGCGTCCATCGGCCCGCACACCGACGTCGACATCGCGCAGGTGCTGGACTTCCTCGCAAGCGACCCGCAGACGCAGAGCATCCTGGTCTACATCGAGGGCATAGGCAGCGCGCGCCGCTTCATGAGCGCGCTGCGCTCGGCGGCCATCGCCAAGCCGGTGGTCGTGCTCAAGGCCGGGCGCAGGACGGCCGGCAACGAGGCCGCGCAGACGCACAGCGCCGCGACGGTGGGCGCCGACGACGTGTTCGACGCCGCGCTGCGCCGCGCCGGCGCAGTGCGCGTGCGTTCGTTCGTGGAGCTGTTCTCCGCGGCCAAGTGCCTGGCCTCGCGCTACCGGCCCGTGGGCACGCGCCTCGCGATCGTCACCAATGGCGGCGGTCCGGGCGTGCTGGCCGCCGACTGGGTCAACGAGATCGGACTGAAGCTGGGCAAGCTGTCGGGCACGACCATCGCGGCGCTCAAGCCGATGCTGCCGGACGTGGCATCGATCTCCGACCTGATCGACGTCTCCGAGGACGCGACGCCCGAGCACTATGTCGCCGCGATCCGCGCCGCGGCCGCCGACAAGGACGTCGACGGCCTGCTGGCCATCCACTCGCCCAAGGCCGGCGTCGACGCGATGGCGGTGGCCAGGGCGGTGGCCGGGCTGCTGCCGACCACGTACAAGCCGCTGCTCTCGTGCTGGATGGGCGACGCGTCGATGACGCAGGCGCGCGTGCTGCTCAACGACGCCGGCATCGCGAGCTTTCGCACGCCCGAGGCCGCGGTGGGCGCGTTCGGCAACATCTCCACGTTCTACCAGAACCAGCGCCTGCTGCAGCAGACGCCCCCGCCGCTGACGACGCTGGCGCAGCCCGACATCGACGGCGCGCGGCTGCTGATCGAGAGCGTGCTGGCCGAGCGCCGCAAGGTGCTCACGGAGATGGAATCGAAGACGCTGCTGTCGTCGTTCCACATCCCCGTCACGCAGACCATCCTCGCGCGTTCGCCCACCGAGGCGATGATGATCGCCACGCAGCTCGGCTTCCCGGTGGCGCTGAAGGTGGACTCGCCCGACATCGCGCACAAGTCGGACGTGCAGGGCGTCGCGCTGAACCTGATGAGCGGCACCAGCGTGCGCGAGGCCTGGGCCGACATGATGGACCGCGTCGCGCGGCTGGCGCCCAACGCGCGCATCAACGGCGTGACCGTGCAGAAGATGGCGCGCGCGCGCCGCGGCCGCGAGATCTCGGTGGGCGTCGTCACCGACGACCCGTTCGGGCCGGTGATCGTGTTCGGCGCGGGCGGCGTGATGATCGAGCTGATCGACGACCGCGCGATGGAGCTGCCGCCGCTGAACCAGTTCCTGGCGCGCCGCCTGATCGAGCGCGCCCGCGTGGCGGAGACGCTGGCCGAATGGCGCGGCGCCGCGGCCGCCGACCTGTCCGCGCTGGAGCAGGTGCTGCTGCGCGTCTCGGAGATGGCGTGCGCGCTGCCCCAGCTGCGCGAGATGGACATCAACCCCATCATCGTCGACGAGCACGGCGCCATCGCGGTGGACGCGCGCATCGTCGTCGACGGCGGCCCGCACGCGGGCCTGGGCGCCACGGGCCAGTTCGCCCACCTGTCGATCCTGCCGTACCCGTCGCGCTTCGAGCAGCTGCTGACGCTGCGCGGCGGCGACACCTGCCTGCTGCGCCCGATCCGCCCGGACGACGCGCAGATGCTGCAGACGCTCGTGCGCGGCCTGTCGCCCGAGAGCCGCTACTTCCGCTTCGTGTCGTCGTTCAACGAGCTGCCGGCGACGATGCTGTCGCGCTTCACGCTGATCGACTACGACCGCGAGATGGCGCTGGTGGCCGTGGTGCGCGACCGCGGCACGGGCGAGGACGGCGGCGCCACCGAGACCGACCGCATCGTCGGCGTCTCGCGCTACGTCATCGCCCCCGACCAGCAGAGCTGCGAGTTCTCGCTCGTGGTGGCCGAGGACATGAAGGGCAAGGGCCTGGGCTCGCGCCTGATGGAAAGCATCATGGAGGCGGCCCGCGAACGCGGCCTGGCCGAGATCGCCGGCCTCGTCCTGCGCAGCAACGCCCCCATGCTCAAGCT
>DATCRO010000122.1:0-9694 GCA_036569025.1 Burkholderiaceae bacterium | reverse complement strand
GGAGCTTCGAGATGACGACGAACCGTGGAATCTCGATCGACGACGCATTCGTCGCGCGAGTGGAAAAGCTTGGCGACGCCCTGCGCGCCCGCAACTGGCGGCTGGCCACCGCGGAAAGTTGCACCGGCGGCCTGCTCGCCGGCGCCTGCACCGCGCCGGCCGGCGCGAGCGACTGGTTCGCGGCAGGCTTCGTCAGCTACGCGAACGACGCGAAGACCGGCCTGCTGGGCGTGCCCGCGCCGCTGATCGCGCGCCACGGCGCCGTCAGCGCGGAAGTGGCCGACGCGATGGCGCGCGGCGCGCTCGCGCGTGCGGACGTGCAGCTGGCGCTGTCGATCACCGGCATCGCGGGGCCCGGCGGCGGCAGCGCGGCCAAGCCGGTGGGCACCGTGTGGCTGGGCGTGGCATGGCTGCACCCGCGCGAGACGCAGGAAGGGCTGCCCGCCGGTGGCGACGCGCCGCTCGTGGGCAGCCGCACCGAACGGCTGCAGCTCGATGGCGATCGGGCGGCGATCCGCGCGCAGACGGTGGCCATCGCGCTGGAGCGCCTCATCGCGGCGGCGCGGGCATGAGGATCGCGTTCGACGCCCGCATGGACGGCGCCGAGCGCGCCGACTGGTGGCGGGCGCTCACCGACGCGCTGCCCGACGACGAGTGGATCGACCCGGTCGTCGACGGCACGAACTCGCTGCGCTGGCGGGAGGCCGACGTCGCCGTCGTCGCCAATCCACTGCCTGGCCGGCTGGCGAACTGCACGCAGCTGCGGCTGATCCAGTCGCTGTGGGCCGGCGTCGACAGGCTGCTCGCCGATTCGACGCTGCCGCGCGACGTGCCGATCGCGCGCATGGTCGACCCGATGATGAACCGGGCGATGGCGGAGACGGCGACGTGGGCCGTGCTGTCGCTGCACCGGCGCGCGTTCGACTACGCCGCGCAGCAGCGCCAGACGCAGTGGCGCCCGCTGCCGCAGAAGCGCGCCGACGAGGTGGCCGTGCTGGTGCTGGGCCTGGGCCAGATGGGCCGCACGGCGGCGCTGCAACTGGCCGCACTGGGCTACCGCGTCACGGGCTGGAGCGCCCGCGCGCAGCAGCTCGACGGCATGGCCACCAGCGCCGGCTGGGCCGCGCTGCCGGCGGCCCTGGGCGCGGCGGACATCGTCGTCAACCTGCTGCCGCTCACCGAGGACACGCGCGGCCTGTTCGACCGCACGCGGCTCGCCCAGATGCGCCCGGACGCGAGCCTGGTGAACCTGGCGCGCGGCGGGCACGTCGTCGAGAAGGACCTGCTGGAGGCGCTCAACGCGGGCCGGCTCGCGCACGCCGTGCTCGACGTGTTCGACACCGAACCACTGCCTGCCACGCACGTGTTCTGGTTCCACCCGCGCATCACCGTGTGGCCGCACGCCGCCGCGCAGACCGACCTGCGCAGTGCCGCCGCGGTGGTGGCCGCGAACGTGGAGGCCGTGCGACGCGGCGAGTCGGCGGCGCATCGCGTCGACCGGACGCGCGGGTACTGAGCGGCCGCCGCACCCGCCCGGGGCCGACGACGCCTCGAAACTCCCGATCCGCTTTCGGCCGGCCATTGCCAGACGACGGGCTGATCTACATGAAGGCCCAGGACTGGATGCCTGTCGCCTTCCACGCGCTGGCGTTGTTCTACATCGTCAAGGCGTTCATGAGCCTGCGGGAAGCCGGGAAGGCCGCCGGCTCGCGTTGAAGATCGACCAAGCGGCTGGAAATGGCGGGTTGCGCCTGCGGCTGACCCGCCCCACGGGGCCTGTCTCCGCGTCGCCGCCAATGACGCCGTGGCGCGGCACCACGCCGCTTCATCGGGGCGGAAGTCTCGTAGGGCGGGTTGGCCGCAGGCGTAACCCGCCATTCGGCGACACGACGAGGCGACGCCTGCTGCACCGTCCGATGACGTCGCTCAACGATGCCGCCACACCTCGCGCCGCTCCGCCACCGGCGCCAGCGCGCCCAGGCACTTGCCGTCGCCGCGGCCCGTGAAGCCGCCGCTCGGATAGCACACGAGCACGCCGTGGGCGTCCACCAGCGGGTCGAGCTGGTCGCAGCAACCGGCCTGGACGTAGTACGCGACGCCGTCGCCGTAGCGCACCTCGTAGACCGCGCGCGGCGCGGCGGGGCCGGACTGCGCGTCGTAGTCGGCCAGGCGGATGCGCAGCCAATCGGGCAGGCCGGCGACCTCGGCGCGATCGGACGGCGCGGCGCTCGCACGGTCGGAGTTGTCGAGCGGCGCGATCGGCGCGGCCGCCCCCTTCTCGACGCGGCTGGCGCAGCCGGCGACGAGCGTGGCGGACGTGACGAGCAGTGCAAGCAGGCGACGGTGAAGCATGGCGTCCTCCTGGCCCGGACCTGCGGCAAATGCCGTGCGCGTCAGGTGCGCAGCACGAGCCCGGCCTGCGCGCCCTCGGGCCGCAGCGCCTGCAGCATCATCAGCACGAGGCGGCGCAGCGCGTCCCAGGGCTCGGAAGGCCACTGCGGATGGCGCAGGCCCTTGAGCACGCCGTCGCACTCGCTGGCGGCGCTGACCAGGCGCGCGGCCATCGGCGCGGACAGGCGCGGCAGCGCGCGCTCGAACAGCCGCTCGCGCGCGCCCCAGATGCGGGCCTCGCGCAACGCCATGGGCATCGGCTTGCCTTCGGCCATCGCGTCCTGGATGCGCTTCATGGCGCGGATGTCGTCCGACAGCTTGTAGTGCACGAACACGGCGGCCTCGCCCTCGGCCTGCAGCCCCTCGAGCATGCGCAGCGCGCGTGGCACCTGCACCGCCATCACGGCGTCGCACAGGCGCGAGACGTCGTGGCGGGCGACGTCGAGCACGGCGTCCTCCACCTGCGCGAACGTGAGCTCGCCGGGCGGGTACAGCAGGCCCAGCTTCTGGATCTCCTGGTGCGCGGCGAGCAGGTTGCCCTCGACGCGGTCGGCCATGAAGGCCAGCGTCCGCTCGCCGGCCGCGCCGGCCTCCACGCGCTGGCCCTGTGCGGCGAAGCGCTTGGCGAGCCACGCGGGCAGCGCGTTGCGCTCGACGATGTCGGCCGCCACGCTGACGCCGGCGGCGTCCAGCGTCGTGAACCAGGCGGCCTTCTGCTGCTGCCAGTCGAGCTTGGGCAGGTGCACCAGCAGGCGGCTGTCCGGGCCGGCCGAGGCCGCGAGCTCCTGCAGCGCCTCGCTGCCGTCCTTGCCGGGCTTGCCCGAGGGGATGCGGATCTCGATCAGCTGCTGGTCGGCGAACAGGCCCATGGCCTGCGATGCGCCGATGACGCCGCTCCAGTCGAAGTGCGCGCCGCTGACCACGAACACCTTGCGCTCGCTCGCGCCGCCCGCCCGCACCGCCGCGCGGATCGCGTCGGCGGCCTCCTGCGCGCGCAGCGGCTCGTCGCCGTGCACCACGTAGACGTCGCGCAGGCCGCGCGCCAGGTGGTCGGGCAGTTGTTCGGGGCGGACCTGCATGGCGTGGCGATCAGCGGCCGGCGGCCTGCGACGCGGCCCACTCGACCGCCGAGACCGACGACGGCGCCGAGGCCGGCGCCACCGCGGCCGACGCCGCGCGCGCCGCCTGCGCCTGCGCGGCCGGGCCGGCTGGCTTGCCCACGGCCGACAGCACGCGGATCAGCTGGTAGGCCATGTCGGACTGCATGTCGCGGTACAGCGCCTTCTGCTCGGTGTCCTTGGCCAGGGCGTCCTTCTCGTCGTAGGTCAGGTCGCGGAAGCGCTCGATGTCGGCCAGCGGCAGCAGCTCGGTGCCGTTCGGGTCGAGCACGCGATAGCGCAGCTTGCAGTGCAGCTCGAGTTCGCGCACCTGGCCGAAGGCCGTGGACGCCTCGACGGTGGTCTTCTGCGTGTCCTCGACCGCCTCGATCACCACCTGCGACTCCAGCACGTTCGAGACGATGCGCGCCGTCGACGGCAGCGCGCGCCGGATCTCCTCGGCCATCGTCGAGCGGTCGGCGAAGCCCGACAGCGCGATCCGCTCGTAGTTCAGCGGCTGCGCGATGCGGCGATGGAAGCCGCAGGCGGCCAGCGTCGCGGCCGCGGACACGGCGAGGACGGCGAGCGCCACGCGGCGCCGGACGGACGATTGCGCGCGCATCGGGGGCTCAGACGACGATGTTGACGAGGCGGCCCGGCACGATCACGACCTTCCTGGCCGGCTTGCCTTCCATCCAGCGCACCGCCTCCGGCGACGCCAGCGCGAGCGCCTCGATGGCGGCCTTGTCCGCGCTGGCGGGCACGAGCACGCTGCCGCGCGTCTTGCCCAGCACCTGCAGCACCAGCTCGATCTCGTCCTGCACGAGGGCGGCCTCGTCGACGGCCGGCCAGCCGGCGTCCACGAGTTCCTTGCCCTGGCCGTAGCCGATGTCCGTCCACAGCGCCTGCGCGATGTGCGGGCACGCCGGATACAGCGAGCGCAGAAGCACGGAGAAGCCTTCGCGCGCGACAGCCGCGCTGCCGGCGCTGCCGTCCAGCGCGAACCCTTCCAGCGCGTTCAGCAGCTTCATCGCGCCGGAGACGACGGTGTTGTACTGCATGCGCTCGTAGTCGTAGGTGACCTGCTTGAGCAGCACGTGCACCTCGCGGCGCAGCGCCTTGGCGGGCGCCGCGAGCTCCAGGCCGGCGACGCCGTCCGCGGCGCCGCGCAGCGCGTCAGCGTTCTTGACGCCGTAGCCCCACACGCGCTTGAGGAACCGGTGGGCGCCCTCGACGCCGGAGTCGTTCCACTCCAGCGTCTGCTCCGGCGGCGAGGCGAACATCACGAACAGGCGCGCCGTGTCGGCGCCGTAGCGGTCGATCAGGGCCTGGGGGTCGACGCCGTTGTTCTTGGACTTGGACATCGTGGTCATCTCGTAGGTGACCGGCGTGCCGTCCTTCAGCTTGGCGCTCACGACGTTGCCGTGCGCGTCGCGTTCCACGTCGAGCTCGTGCTCCCAGTAGTAGTTCTTGCCGGCGTCCTCGGGCTTGTGGAAGAACGCGCCCTTGAGCACCATGCCCTGCGTCAGCAGGTTCTTGAACGGCTCGCTGAACTTGACGAGCTTCAGGTCGCGCATGACCTTCGTCCAGAAGCGCGCGTAAAGCAGGTGCAGGATCGCGTGCTCGATGCCGCCGATGTACTGGTCCATCGGCATCCAGTAGTCGGTGCCGTCGGCGACCATCTTCTCCGAGTTGCTCGGGTCGCAGTAGCGCATGAAGTACCACGACGAATCGACGAAGGTGTCCATCGTGTCCGTCTCGCGGCGCGCCGGCTTGCCGCACTTGGGGCAGCCCACGTTCAGGAAGGCGGCGTGCTTGTTCAGCGGGTTGCCGGAGCCGTCGGGGATCAGGTCTTCCGGCAGCACGACCGGCAGATCCTTCTCGGGCACGGGCACCACGCCGCAATCGTCGCAGTGGATGATGGGGATGGGCGTGCCCCAGTAGCGCTGGCGGCTGATGCCCCAGTCGCGCAGGCGCCAGGTGGTCTTCTTCTCGCCCAGGCCGGCGGCGCCGACCAGTTCGGCCACGCGGTTCACCGCGTCCTTCATGCCGAGGCCGTCCAGCACGCCCGAATCGATGCAGGTGCCGCGCTGCTTGTCGCCGTACCACTCCTGCCAGGCATCGGTGGAGAAAGTCTCGCCGGCGACGGCGACCACCTGCTTGATGGCCAGCCCGTACTTCCTGGCGAACGCGAAGTCGCGCTCGTCGTGCGCCGGCACGCCCATGACGGCGCCGTCGCCGTAGGTCATCAGCACGTAGTTGCCGACCCACACCGGCACCTGCGCGCCGGTGAGCGGATGGATGACCGTCAGCCCGGTGGGCAGGCCTTCCTTTTCCTTGGTGGCGAGCTCGGCCTCGGTGGTGCCTCCGGCCTTGCAGGTCTCGATGAACGCGGCCAGTTGCGGGTTGCCCTTGGCGGCGTGCGTGGCGAGCGGGTGCTCGGGCGCGACGGCGCAGAACGTGACGCCCATGATGGTGTCGGCGCGCGTGGTGAACACGTAGAGCTTGCCGTCGCCGATCAGCTTGCCGTCGTCGTCATGGATCGTGTGCGGGAACGCGAAGCGCACGCCCTCGCTCTTGCCGATCCAGTTCTCCTGCATCAGGCGCACGCGCTCGGGCCAGCCGGACAGGTACTCCGGGTCGGCCGGATCGGCCACCGCAGACAGCAGCTCCTCGGCGTACTTGACGATGTTGAGGTAGTAGCCGGGGATCTCGCGCTTTTCCACCGGCGCGCCGGAGCGCCAGCCGTGGCCGTCGATCACCTGCTCGTTGGCGAGCACGGTCATGTCCACCGGATCCCAGTTGACGATCTGCGTGCGGCGCTCGCAGATGCCCGCCTCCAGCATCTTCAGGAACAGCCACTGGTTCCACTTGTAGTACGTCGGGTCGCAGGTGGCCACCTCGCGCGACCAGTCGATGGCCAGGCCCATCGCCTTCATCTGCTCCTTCATGTGGGCGATGTTGTCGTACGTCCACCTGGCCGGCGGCACCTTGTTCTTGATGGCCGCGTTCTCGGCAGGCAGGCCGAAGGCGTCCCAGCCCATGGGCATCAGCACGTTCATGCCCTTCATGCGCAGCTGGCGCGCGAGCATGTCGTTGATCGTGTAGTTGCGCACGTGGCCCATGTGCAGCTTGCCGCTGGGGTACGGCAGCATCGAGCAGGCGTAGAACTTCGCGCGGCTGGCGTCTTCGGTGACGCGGTGGGCATCGGTGGCTTGCCAGTGCGCCTGGGCGGCGGCCTCGACCTCGGAGGGGACGTACTTTTCGTTCATTCCCCGATTGTAGGAGGGGCGGTGGCCCGCGCCCGGCGCGCGGGACGACATTCCCGGCCGGTTTCGCGCCGCGGCGGCGGCCGGCGGCGCAGGTGACGCCCTGTCGCACGCCTTGACGGATCGTTACCGCGCTCCCATGGACGAGCAGCGCGGCCTCCGGGATGATCGCGCCTCTCACGGCGAGAAGGGCGCGTTGGACCGTCCCGGGCCGTGCACCGGGAGTTGGACAAATGAAGTCGTTGGGAATCGCCGCCGCGCGCGCGGCCTGTGTCGTCGCGCTGGTCGCGTCGGCGTCCGCCAGCCGGGCGGCCACCGAGCACGAGCAGGAGGTCGGCGCGCAGGTCGAGCAGCTGTGCGACGCGCGTGCGCTGGCCGCGCTCGGGCGCCATGTGAACGTGGCGAACTTCAAGGAGCCGGCGCTCGGTCATGACGCCGACGCGGGCGCGATGGTCGCCGCCGCCGCCTGCCGGGGCGTGCCGGCGTCGCACGGCCGCCTGGTCGCCGCGGCCTATCGCTCGGGCCACCAGGACGATCTGCTGCTGGTGATCGCGCTGCTCGACGGATCGGGCAACGTCGTCTCGAGCTTCAAGGGGGCGCTGGAGGCCGATCCGGCGCTCAAGGTCGTCTCCGGCAGCCTGTGGCTGGACACCGCCGCCTACGACATCGCCCCCGGCGTGCGCGCCTTCGGCCTGGACGTGACCAGCGGCGCGCCGCGCGGCTGCGCGGGCATGGGCTCGGGCGCGCGCCGCAGCCTGTTCGTCAGCCAGGGCCGCTTCATCCGCCCGGTGCTCCAGGACCTGCCCATGTCCGAATGGGCGCTGATCCAGCGCGGCAAGTCGGCCTGCACCGACTCGGGCGCGCCCGAGCTCACGATCACCGAGAACTTCACCGCGAAGCTGGCCCTGGCGCCGACGTCCACGAAGGGCTGGCGCGACCTGGTCGTCACCGGCACGGCCTCGCGCGACGACGGGCACCTCGACGAGCGTCCGCCCTTCAGCGCGGTGCTGAAGTGGGATGGCCGCATGTACTCGATCGACCCGCAGCAGCAGGCGTGGGCGGCCTGGCGGCAGTGATGCCATCGGCTTCGCGCGCGAAGGCCGTGGCGCATGACGCGCGAGGCGCCGCGCGCCCGCGTCACACGAGCGCGGGCTCGGGCTCGGGCGGGGTTGCCTCCACGATGCGGTCGCGGCCGCCCTGCTTGGCAGCGTAAAGGGCCTGGTCGGCGCGCTTGTACAGCGCCGCCCAGTCCGTGTCGTCCTCGACCTGGTCGGTGATGCCTGCGCTGATGGTGCAGGCGATGGTGTCCGCGCCCGCGGGCACGCGCAGCGCCGCCACCGCCTGCCGCAACCGTTCCAGCAACGCCGACGCTCCGGGTGGCTCGGTGCCCAGAAGCACGAGCGCGAATTCCTCGCCGCCGATGCGCGCCACGAGGTCGCTGCGGCGGACGCCCGCCTTCAGCGTCGCCGCGACTTCGCGCAGCACGCGATCGCCGATGTCGTGGCCGTAGCGGTCATTGACGCGCTTGAACAAGTCGATGTCGACGAGCGCCAGCGTCAGCGGCACGCGCAGGCGCCGCGCGCGCTCCATCTCGCGCACCATGCCGGCCTCGAATTCGCGCCGGTTGTGCAGGCCGGTCAGCGCGTCGGTGCTGGCCTCGCGCTGCAGGCGGCGACGGTAGGCGAAGCTCTGCGCGGACATGCGTTCCAGCAGCGCGCACGCCGCCCAGACCAGCACGACGACGGTGGCGAAATGCGCCAGCGCATACACGACATCGGCTGCCAGCGGCCGGCGTGGCAACACCAGCGGCATGCTGACCGCGGCGAGCGCGATGTTGACCAGCGAGTCGCTCGCGCGCGGCAGGCCGATCACGCCGAAGAACATCACGATCAGCAGGCCGGGCATCTGCAGCGGCGCCTCGTGGCCCAGCGCCACGCCGATGGCAAGCTGCAGCGCGTAGATCGCGCAGTACATGACGAGGGCCTGGATCCGGAACGGAAGGCCGCGCACCTGGCGCACTGCGGCCAACAGGGCCAGCACGAGGGCGCTGCCACCCAGGCGCACCGCCGCAGCCGGGCCGAGGTGACCCGGATCGCGCAGCTGGTCCCACCCCACGAAACCCGCGATCATCGCCACGGCGGCCACCACGACGGGCACGACGAGGGCGTCGCGCTGGTCAGCCTGTGCCTGGCGGAACGCCGCGCGCTCGTCGGCGCTCATGTCCGGCAGCGCGAACGTCGCGCGTAGCCGGGCCTGGAAGGTGGCGAGGGCGCTCATTCCACAGTCGGGCAGATTTCGAGCCCGGCCATGGGCGAGGTCATTTCGCGGGCTGCGCGATGAACCCGATGTGCGTCAGCCCGGCGTCCTGCACCAGGCCGATGAGCTCGGCCACGCGGCCGTAGGGCACGCTCTGGTCGGCACGCAGCAGCACGTCGGGCTGCGGCTGGCGCGCGGCGGTCTGCTTGAGCGCGCGCACCAGCTCGTCGTGCGTGACGACCTGGTCGCCGACGTGCAGGCGACCGTCGGCCGTGATGCCCAGCGACAGGGCGGCTTCGGCGTCGTTGCTGGTGGCGGCAGCGACCTTGGGCAGGTCCATCTTGAGGCTGGAGGTCATCAACGGCGCGGCGATCATGAAGATCACCAGCAGCACCAGCATGACGTCGATGAGCGGCGTCATGTTGATGTCGCTCATCGGCTGCGGGGTGGGGCTGCGCTCCAGTCGACCGAAGGCCATGGCGGTTCCCTCAGCGCGCGGCGGCGTCCAGCTGCATCTCGCGCAGGTCGTGCGCGAAGCCTTCGAGCTCGGCCTCGCAGGCCGCCACGCGCTTGCCGAAGATGTTGTAGGCCAGGACGGCGGGGATCGCGACCGCCAGGCCGGCGGCCGTGAAGATCAGCGCCTCGCCGACGGGGCCGGCGATCTTGTCGATGGTCATGGCG
>DATCRO010000121.1:0-12144 GCA_036569025.1 Burkholderiaceae bacterium | reverse complement strand
CGCAGGGCAGGTACTACGCAAGAAAATCAAACTGGAGAGTTCGACCTGGCCGAAACATCGTTCACACGACGGGAGCCGGAGGAGTCCTTCTGGACGATGGTCTTATGTATTGCCTACCCCGCCATGATACATGAAGGGGATGGGCACTCTGGCGCTGCTTCGCTCCGGACGAACCCTGAAAGCCGCGTCAGCGGCGCAATGCGGCCCGCAGTTGCTCGCCCAGTTCGGGACGCTCGCGATACGGGTCCGACGGGTTCGTCGCCGAGACGATCTCCTCGGCCCGCGTCGTCACCGGCGCGAGCGCCTTCGGGTGGCTGTAGATGTAGAAGCGGTCGGCCTCGAGCGCGTCGAACACGAACTGGGCGACGTCGGCGGCGGTCACGCGGCCGCTCGCGACGGCCTTCTCGATCAGGCCCTGGGCGACGCGCTGGCTGGCGGTCGCCTTGCGGCCCTGCTCCTGCGCGTCCTGCGGGCGGGCGCGCTCGCTGTGCGCGATGCCGGTGGGCACGAAGTACGGGCACAGCACGTGCGCGTGCACGCGGTCGCTCACGAGGCGCAGGTCCTGGTAGAGCGTCTCGCTGAGCGCGACGACCGCATGCTTGCTGACGTTGTAGACGCCCATGTTGGGCATGTTGACCAGGCCTGCCATCGACGCGGTGTTGACGATGTGGCCCGAGTAGCCGGGGTCGGCCTTCTCGGCGGCCAGCATCATCGGCGTGAACACGCGCACGCCATGCGCCACGCCCATCACGTTGACGCCCATCACCCAGTCCCAGTCGCGCGCGGTGTGCTCCCAGATGAGGCCGCCGGCGCCCACGCCCGCGTTGTTGAACACGAGGTGCGGCGCGCCGAAGCGGGCCTGCGTGGCGGCGCCCATGGCCTCGATCTCGGATGCATGGCGCACATCGCAGCGCAGCGACAGCACCGGCGCGCCGAGCGCCTGCACCCGGCCGACGGCGTCGCCGAGCGCCTCCATCATCACGTCGGCCATCACGACGTTCATGCCCTTGCGCGCGGCCAGCAGCGCAGTCTCGAGTCCGAAGCCGGAGGCCGCGCCGGTGATGACGGCCGTGCGGCCTTGCCAGTGGTTGGTGGTCATGGGGTGTCTCGTGCCCTGGTTGGTGTCGGTGTTGGAATCAGTGCGCCGCGGCGCGCCGGAGGATGGCGTCGAAATCGGTGGAGGCGCCGAGCTGGCCGAACGCGTCGGGCGCGCCGTCGAGGCGGCTCTCGCAGAACGCCGCGAACACCGGCGCGGGCGCCGTCTGCGCGAGCAGCGCGCCCTGCGTGACGAGCGCGAGATCGCGCGCGAAGCGGCGCGCGTCGATCTCGTCGACGCCGTTCTCCATGCGCGCCAGCAGCCGCTGCGTGGCGCGATCGAGCATCGGGTGCGCGCCCTTGGCGGCGCGCGTCTCGTGCGCGAGCGCGTCGGCGATCGGACCGGAGCGCAGCGCGCGCAGCAGGTCCAGCGCCATGATGTTGCCCGCGCCTTCCCAGATGGAATTGAGCGGCATCTCGCGGTAGATGCGTGCCATCACGCCCTCGCCGTGCTCCTCGACGTAGCCGTTGCCGCCCAGGCATTCCATCGCCTCCTGGGCGAGGTGGCTGCCGCGCTTGCAGACCCAGTACTTGGCCGCGGGTGTCAGCAGGCGCCGCATCAGCGCCTCGTGCTCGCGCTCGGCGGCGGGCGCCGACGCGTCCTCGCTGCGATCGACGGCGCGCGCCAGGCGCAGCGCGAGCGCGGTCGAGGCCTCGCTCTCGAGCGCGAGGTCGGCCAGCACGTTGCGCATCAGCGCGTGGTCGACCAGGCGCT
This sequence comes from Burkholderiaceae bacterium, assembly GCA_036569025.1. Taxonomy (GTDB): domain Bacteria; phylum Pseudomonadota; class Gammaproteobacteria; order Burkholderiales; family Burkholderiaceae_C; genus Scleromatobacter. The sequence goes on along the minus strand of DATCRO010000121.1, from coordinate 10,334 downwards.
TGCCGAAGGCCATGCGGTGCGTCGCGTGGTGCAGCGCGAGCGATGCGGCCCCGCGCATGAGACCGGCGGTGCCGAGCGCGCAATCGAGGCGCGTCAGCGCGCCCATCGCGAGGATCTGCGGCAGGCCGCGGCCCTCGTCGCCGACGCGCCACGCGAACGCGTCGGCGAACTCCACCTCCGAGCTCGCGTTGGCCTTGTTGCCCAGCTTGTCCTTCAGGCGCTGGATGCGCACCGCGTTGAGCGTGCCGTCCGGCAACCAGCGCGGCAGGAAGAAGCAGGTCGGGCCGGCGGCCGTCTGCGCGACGACCAGGAAGGCGTCGCTCATCGGCGCCGACATGAACCACTTGTGGCCGACGAGGCGATAGCGCTCGCCCCAGGCGTCCTCGCCGTCGCGCACGGCCTGCGTCGTGTTGGCGCGCACGTCGGAGCCGCCCTGCTTCTCGGTCATGCCCATGCCCATCGTCATCGCCGTCTTGGTCGTGGCGAGCTGGAAGCGGGCGTCGTAGCGGGGGCTGGCCAGCAGGCCCGAGAACGCCTGCTGCAGCGCCGGGTTGGCGCGCAGCGCGGGCGCCACCGCGTAGGTCATCGACACGGGGCACAGCACCGAGGGTTCGAGCTCGGTGAACAGCATGAAGCCGGCCGCGCGCTCGACGTGGCTCGGCCCGCCGGCACCCCACGGCGAGCCGTGCAGCCTGTGGTGCAGCGCCGCGCCCAGCAGCACGTGGTAGCTGGGATGGAACTCGACCTCGTCGATGCGGTGGCCGAAGCGGTCGTGCGCGTGCAGCACGGGCGTGTGCAGGTTCGCAAGGCGCGCGTGGCGCTGCATGCCGGCGCTGCCGGCCACCTTGCCGAGCGCCGACAACCCATCGGCCGCCAGCGACGGCTGGTTGAACCGCACCGCATCGCGCAGCGCGGCGTTCGCCTCGTACAGGTTGACGTCCTCGTACGGAGGCACCTGGTTGAGCACGGCGTGCGTCGCGCCGTGGGACATCGGGATCGTCATGATGCGGGCCGCTCCATGTCGATGTGGAGGATGTCGTCCTCCATGTAGGTCTCGCCGACCGCCACGTAGCCGTGGCGGCCGTAGAAGTCCTGCAGGTGGGCCTGCGCGCCGATGCGGTTGCGCTGGCCCGGGTACGTGGCGTCGCAGCGGCGCAGCGCCTCGGCGATCAGCACGTGGCCCAGCCCGGTGCCGCGCTGCGACGCGTCGACCACCACGCGGCCGATCGACGGCGGGTCGAACTTCACGCCGGGGTCGCACACGCGCACGTAGGCGAGCAGCGCCCCATCGGCACCGCGGCCCAGCAGGTGCCACGACTGCCGATCGAGGCCGTCCGGATCGAGATAGGCGCAGTCCTGCTCCAGCACGAAGATGCGCGCGCGCAGGGCGAGCATGTCGTACACGTCGTCGCCGCTCAGTCCCTCGAAGCGGGTCCATTGCCAGTTCAGCATCGCTCTCGTCCGGTTGGTTCGTCTCAGACGAGTTTTACCAGCTGCTTGCCCTGGTTCCGGCCTTTCAGGAGGCCGAAGAACGCCTCGGGTGCATTCTGCAGGCCCTGCGCCACCGATTCCTTGTACTTGAGCTTGCCGGTGGCCACCAGCGTGCCGAGTTCCTTCAGCGCCTCGGGCCAGACCTCCATGTGCTCGCTGACGATGAAGCCCTCGACCTTCATGCGGTTGGTCAGGATCAGCTGCGGCAGCGTCATCGGGATCGGCTCGCCGTTGTAGCCGGCGATCATGCCGCACATGGCGATGCGCGCGAACGCGTTCGAACGCAGCATCACGGCGTCCAGCAGGTGGCCGCCGACGTTCTCGAAGTAGCCGTCGATGCCGCCCGGGCAGGCGGCCTTGAGCGCGCCGCTCATCGACTTCACGTCGGGGTACAGGCGGTAGTCGATGCACTCGTCGAAGCCGAGCTCCTCCTTGACCATGCGGCACTTGTCCGGGCCGCCGGCGATGCCCACCACGCGGCAGCCGCGCGCCTTGGCGAGCTGGCCCACCGCGCCGCCGACCGCGCCGGCCGCGGAGCTGACCACGACCGTCTCGCCCGCCTTCGGCGCGATGATCTTCACGAGGCCGTACCAGCCCGTGACGCCGGGCATGCCCACGGCGCCCAGGTAGGCCGACAGCGGCACGTGCGTCGTGTCGACCTTCTGCAGCACGCCGCGCTGGTCCGCGTTGACCACCGCGTACTCCTGCCAGCCGCCCATGCCCACGACCTTGTCGCCGGCCTTGAAGTGCGGGTTCCTCGATTCCACGACCTCGCCGGCGGTGCCGCCGATCATCACTTCGTTCAGCGGCTGCGGCGCGGCGTAGCTCTTGGCGTCGTTCATGCGGCCGCGCATGTACGGATCGAGGCTCAGGAAGTGATGGCGCACCAGCACCTGGCCGTCGGCCAGCGGCGCGAGGGGCGTCTCGACAAGCTTGAAGTTCTCGGCGACGGGCTCGCCGGTGGGACGCGAGGCGAGCAGGATCTGGCGGTTGATCGTGGACATGGTGGAGTCTCCGTGGTGGTGTCGGCTCGGCATCGGGGGGTGCCGACCGCCGGTGGTTCAGGATGCGGCGTCGAGCTCGTCGCCGCGTTTCAACTTGCGCAGGAACTTGAAGGTGCCCGTGGCGTGGGCGCACAGCGCGCCACCGGCGTCGCGCACGCTGCCCTCGCAGAACGCGGTGCCCTTCGTGCCGTGCAGCAGGTGGCCCCAGGCGACCAGCCGGCCGGTCGCGGGCCGCATGAAGCTGGTCTTCATCTCGAGGGTGACGATGCCGGGCGTGCCGTGCTCCCCGGCGTCGCGCACGCTGCGCGCGGCATGGGCCATGACCACGTCCAGCAGCGTCATGACCACGCCGCCGTGCGCCACCTGCCACGAGTTCTGCATCTCGGGGCGGACGTCCAGGCTGATCTCGGCGATGCCCGAATCGAAGCGCCAGAGCTGCATGCCCAGCGCCTGGACGAACGGGATGTCCAGTGCGAAGGGCAGCGGCGTGCGGTCGGTCATGGCGTCCTCAGGCGCCGTGCACCGCGCTGACGCCGCCGTCGACGGCGATCAGCTGGCCGGTGATGTGCTTGCCCGCGTCGCTGGCCAGCAGCAGCGCGGCGCCCTTCAGGTCCTCGTCGTCGCCGAGTCGGCGCAGCGGCGCGTGGGCGCGCATGTTGTCGACGCCGACATGCGCGAGCAGGCCGGCCGTCATCCTGCTCGGGAAGAAGCCCGGCGCCAGCGCGTTGACGTTGATGCCGTGCACGCCCCACTCGCCGGCCAGCGCGCGCGTGAAGTTCAGCACCGCGGCCTTGCTCGTGTTGTAGGCCACGGTGGTCATGCCGCCCGTGTTGCCCGACAGGCCCGCGATCGACGCCACGTTGATGATGCGGCCGCGCTTGCGCGGGATCATGCTCGCCTTGCCCACCGCCTGCGAGAGCAGGAAGATCGAGCGGACGTTCAGGTTCATCACCTTGTCCCACGCGTCGAGCGGATGATCCTCTGCCGGCGCGCCCCAGGTGGCGCCGGCGTTGTTGACCAGGATGTCGACATGCCCCAGCTTCGCGATGGCCTCGTCGGCCAGGCGCTGCACCTCGGCGGGCTGGCTGGAATCGGCGGCGATCCAGTCGGCCTGCACGCCGCGCTCCTTCAGCGCCGCGACGGCGGCCTCGAGCTCGTTGCTCTTGCGCGCGCTGAGCACGACGCGCGCGCCGGCCTCGCCGAGCGCCTCGGCGATCTGCAGGCCCAGCCCGCGCGAGCCGCCGGTGACCAGCGCCGTGCGCCCCGTCAGGTCGAACAGCGACTGGATGCGGCGGCGCTCGGCGAACGCGGTGGTGGGAATGGCGGAGGGTTCGGTCATCGTGTCTCGTGTCGTTGGAATCAGAAGGCGTCCTCGGGGACGTCGCGGCAGGTGCGGTCGCGCGCCTCGACGACGCGCAGCCAGGCGTCGGTCTTGGGCAGCTCGTAGCGCATGAAGTAGTCGAGCGCGGCCAGGCGGCCGACATTGGCGGTCGACTCGGCGTCGCCGCTGTCGACGATCGCGGCGCCGATGTCCAGCCACAGCCACGCGACGATCGTGTGGCCGAACGCCTGCAGGTAGGGCGTCGCGTTGGCGAGCGCGTCCTCCGGCGAGGCGGTGGCCCAGGCCGATCGCGTGGCCGCGCCGAGGCGCTGCAGCGCCTGCGCGAGCGCGTTCGCGTGCGTCGCGTGACGCGCCTGCGGCAGCGCGCGCGCGATGGTCGCGTCGATGCGACGGGCCAGCAGCTTCAGGCCCGCGCCGCCCTGCATCACGGCCTTGCGGCCCAGCAGGTCGAGCGCCTGGATGCCGTGCGTGCCCTCGTGGATCATGTTCAGGCGGTTGTCGCGCCAGTGCTGCTCGACGGGAAAGTCGCGCGTGTAGCCGTAGCCGCCGTGGACCTGGATCGCCAGGCTGTTGGCCTCCAGCGCCCATTCGCTGGGCCAGCTCTTGGCGACCGGCGTGAGCATCTCCAGCAGCAGGCTCGCCTCGGCCGCGGACTCCGGCGTGCCGGTGCGCTGCTCGTCGACCAGCCGCGCGCAGTACAGCGCCAGCGCCATGCCGCCCTCGACGTACGCCTTCTGCGCGAGCAGCATGCGGCGGATGTCGGCGTGCGCTATGAGGCGCACCGGCGGCGCCGATGCATCCTTGCCGCCCGCGCCGATCGGGCGCCCCTGCGAGCGCTGCTTCGCGTACGCGAGGCTCGCCTCGTAACCGGCGGCGCCCAGCATGGTGGCGCCGAGCCCGACGCCGATGCGTGCCTCGTTCATCATGTGGAACATGCAGCGCAAGCCGTCGCCCGGTTGCCCGACCAGGTATCCGACCGCCCCGCCCCTCTCGCCGAAGTTCAGCAGCGTGTTGGTGGTGCCGCGGAAGCCCAGCTTGTGGTTCAGGCCGGCCAGGCTGACGTCGTTGCGCTGCCCCGTCAGCCGGCCCTCGGCGTCCACGCGGTGCTTGGGCACGATGAACAGCGAGATGCCCTTGACGCCCGCCGGCAGCTTGCCGTCCGGCCCGGGGATCTTGGCCAGCACCAGGTGCACGATGTTGGGCGTGATCTCGTGCTCGCCGGCCGAGATCCACATCTTGTTGCCCACCAGCTTGTAGCGCGGACCCAGCGGGTCGGTTTCGAAGTCGGCGCCGTCGGGCACGGCGCGCGTGGCGATGTCGCTCAGCGACGAGCCGGCCTGCGGCTCGCTGAGGCACATCGTGCCGAACCACTCGCCCGAGAACTCGCGCGCCGCGAAGACGTCGCGTTGCCGGGGCGTGCCGTGCGCCATCAGCAGCGCCGCGTTGCCGTGCGTGAGCATCACGTAGCCGCCCATCCCGATGCAGGCCTGCGAGAGAAAGGCGTTGGCCGCCTTCTCCACGGTGCAGGGCAGCTGCATGCCGCCGATGCCGGCGTCCTGCGACGCGGCGATCATGCCGGTGTCCGCGTAGGCGCGCAGCGCGTCGTGCGTGGCCTGCGGCAGGCGCACGCGCTCGCCGTCGACCCTTGGCTCCTCGGTGTCGACGAGGCGGTTGAACGGCGCGAACTTCTCGCGCGCCAGGCGCTCGACGGTGTCGAGCACCGCGTCGAAGGTCTCGCGCGAATGATCCGCGAAGCGTTCGCGCGTCGTGAGATCGTCGATCTTCAGCCAGTCGTACAGGAGAAAATCGAGGGATTGGCGAGTGCTCATGTCGGCTGCACCACGGCCAGCGTGGCGCTCAGTTTGGCGACCAGCGTGCGCTGCTCGCCGAGGATGGCGAAGACGTCCGATTCCGCGAAGATCAGCGTGCGTCCGGCCTTGATCACGTTGCCGACGCACACCAGCCGGCTGCCGACCGCCGGCCGCAGCAGGCTGGTCTTGAGTTCGGCGGTGATCGCGACGCCGCCGTCCTTGATCACGCTTTGCGCCGCGGCGCCCGCGGTGTGGTCGGCCATCGCGGTGACGACGCCGGCGTGCGCCTGGCCCGTGTGCTGCAGGTGCCGCTGTTGCAGCACCAGCTCGGTCTCGCAGCGGCCCTCCGATACGGCGGTGGGGACGACGCCCAGATCGACCATGAACGGCGCCCGGGCGAAGAAGCTTCGAACGGAATCGAGATCGATCACGTCGCGCTCCCTCGCTCGGAAGGCGTCGCTTACAGGACTTCGAAGACGCCGGCCGCGCCCATGCCGCCGCCGATGCACATCGTCACGCAGACCTTCTTCGCGCCGCGGCGCTTGCCTTCGATCAGCGCGTGGCCGGTCAGGCGCTGGCCGCTGACGCCGTACGGGTGGCCGACGGCGATGGCGCCGCCGTTGACGTTCAGGCGATCCATCGGGATGCCCAGGGTGTCGGCGCAGTACAGCACCTGCACCGCGAACGCCTCGTTCAGTTCCCACAGGTCGATGTCGGCCACCGTCAGGCCCAGCCGCTTGAGCACCTTGGGCACGGCATAGACCGGGCCGATGCCCATCTCGTCGGGCTCGCAGCCGGCCACGGCGAAGCCGAGGAAGCGGCCCAGGGGCTTGAGGCCCTTGCGCTCGGCGTAGTGGCTGGAGACGACCACGCAGGCGCCGCCGCCGTCGCTGAACTGGCTGGCGTTGCCGGCGCTGATCACGCCGCCGGGCACCGCCGGGCGGATGTCCTTGATGCCGTCGTAGGTCGTGCCCGGGCGGATGCCCTCGTCGTTCTCGACAGTCACTTCCCTGGTGCGGATGCCGTTCTTCGGATCGGCGACGCCGGCGGTGACGGTGATGGGCGCGATCTCGTCCTTGAACAGGCCCTTCTCGAGCGCCGCGGTGGCCTTCTGCTGGCTGGCCGCGCCGTACTGGTCCATGCGCTCGCGCGAGATCTTGTAGCGCTTGGCCACCGTCTCGGCGGTCTCGAGCATCGACATGTAGACCGCGGGCTTGTTCCGCGCCAGCCACATGTCGCGCAGCATGTGGTGGTTCATCTCCTGCTGCACGCACGAGATGCTCTCCACGCCGCCGGCCACGTACACGTCGCCTTCGTTGGCGATGATGCGCTGCGCGGCCATCGCGATCGTCTGCAGGCCGCTGGAGCAGAAGCGGTTGACGGTGACGCCGGCCACGCTGACCGGCAGGCCGGCGCGCAGCGCGACCTGGCGGGCGATGTTGGCGCCGGTCGCGCCTTCGGGGTTGGCGCAGCCCATGAGCACGTCCTCGACTTCGGCGCCGTCGATGCCGGCGCGCTCGAGAGCCGCCTTGACGGCGTGGCCGCCCAGCTCGGCGCCGTGCGTCATGTTGAAGGCACCCTTCCAGCTCTTGCAGAGCGGCGTGCGGGCGGTGGAAACGATGACGGCTTCGGTCATGTCGGAACTCCTGGATATTCTGGAAACGTTCGTTTCGAAAAGGTCAGACGCGCGTGTCGGGGGCGCGCTCGCGCTGGATGGGGGCGGGCTGCACGGGTTCGCTTGGCTTGAACAGCTCGCGCCACGGACTCGCGCCCGCGGCGATCGCCATTCCCAGCACGACGCCGGCCACGACGGCCGCCGCGCGCTTGACGGAACCCGGCATCGCCCGCGTCCTCAGCTGAAGGACTTGCCTTCGGCGGCGAGGCGGGCCAGCAGCGGCGCGGGCTGCCAGAACGCCTGGTCGTCGGCCGGGTTCTTCGCGAACTTCTTCATCGCCTGCGCCACGTTCCACAGGCCCACGGTGTCGGCGTAGTTCATCGGGCCGCCGCGCCACAGTGGGAAGCCATACCCGGTCAGGTAGACCATGTCGATGTCGGACGCGCGCAGCGCGATGCCTTCCTCGACGATGTGGGCGCCTTCATTGACCAGCGCGTAGACGAGGCGGTGCACGATCTCGTCGTCGCTGATCTTGCGCGGCGCGATGCCCAGTTCCTCGCGATGCTTGACCAGCATGTCTTCCACGAGCTTGGACGGGATCGCGTCGCGCTTGCCCGGCACGTAGTCGTACCAGCCGGCGCCGGTCTTCTGGCCGAAGCGGCCCAGCTCGCACAGCAGGTCGGCCGTCTTCGAGTAGCGCTGCCCGGGCTTCTCGACGTAGCGGCGCTTGCGGATCGCCCAGCCGATGTCGTTGCCGGCCAGGTCGCCCATGCGGAACGGGCCCATCGCGAAGCCGAACTTCTCGATCGCCTTGTCCACCTGCTGCGGCGTGCAGCCCTCCTCGAGCAGGAAGCCGGCCTGGCGGCTGTACTGCTCGATCATGCGGTTGCCGATGAAGCCGTCGCACACGCCCGAGACCACGCAGGTCTTGCGGATCACCTTGCCCAGCTTCATCACCGTCATCAGCACGTCGGGCGCCGTCCTGGCGCCGCGCACGACTTCCAGCAGCTTCATCACGTTGGCCGGGCTGAAGAAGTGCATGCCGATCACGTCCTGCGGGCGCTTCGTGAACGACGCGATCTTGTCCAGGTCCAGCGTGGACGTGTTGGACGCGAGGATCGCGCCCGGCTTCATGACGGCGTCGAGCTGCTCGAACACCTTCTGCTTGACGCCGATCTCCTCGAACACCGCCTCGATGACGAGGTCGGCGTCGCGCAGGTCGTCATAGGACAGCGTGGTCGACAGCAGCGCCATCCGTTCGGCGTACTTGTCCTCCTTGAGCTTGCCCTTCTTGACCTGCGCCTCGTAGTTCTTGCGGATGATGGCCAGGCCCTTGTCCAGCGCCTCCTGCTTCATCTCGAGCATGACCACGGGGATGCCCGCGTTGAGGAAGTTCATCGCGATGCCGCCGCCCATGGTGCCCGCGCCGATGATCGCGACCTTGGCGACCGGACGCACGGGCGTGTCCTCGGGGATGTCGGGCACCTTGGACGCCGCGCGCTCGGCGAAGAACGCGTGGCGCAGCGCCTTGCTCTCGGGCGTGAGCATCAGCGCGGCGAACGCCTCGCGCTCGTACTTCAGGCCGTCCTCGAACTTGGCCTTGGTGGCCTGCTCGACGCAGTCGACGCAGCGCGCCGGCGCGGGGAAGTTCTTGGCCATCGCCTTGGCCGTGTTGCGCGCGAAGCCGAAGTAGGCGTCGCCTTCCGGATGCTTGCACTTGATGTCGCGGATCATCGGCAGCGGGCGCACCGCGGCGATCTCGCTCGCGAACGCGATGGCGCTGTCCATGAAGTCGCGCTCGTACACGCGGTCGAACAGCTTCTGGCCGGGGATCAGCGCGAGGTGCTCGCTCTTGACCGGCTCGCCGCTGACGATCATGTTGAGCGCCGGCTCGACGCCGATCGCGCGCGGCAGGCGCTGCGTGCCGCCGGCGCCCGGCAGGATGCCCAGCTTGACCTCGGGCAGCGCGATGCTGGCGCCGGAACTGGCGACGCGGTAATGGCAACCGAGCGCCAGCTCGAGGCCGCCGCCCATGCACACGGTGTGCACCGCGGCCACCACCGGCTTGGACGCGCCTTCGACGCGTGCGATCAGGCTCAGCAGGTTGGGCTCGGCCAGCGCCTTGGGCGAACCGAACTCGCGGATGTCGGCGCCGCCCGAGAACGCCTTGCCGGCGCCGGTGATGACGATCGCCTTGACCGCGGCATCGTCCTCCGCCTTCTCGATGCCTTCGGCGACCGCCTTGCGCGTCTCGTGGCCCAGGCCGTTGACCGGCGGGTTGTTCAGCGTGATGACGGCGACGGCGCCGCGGACTTCGTAACTCGCACTCATGGGGCAGGTCTCCGGTTTGCGGTTCGATGGTGGAGGTGAACCGAAAAATAGAACGATCGTTCGATTCTAGGACCGTTCGCGGAAGCGCGACTGTCCCGGCTGCGACAAGGGATCGGAGCACTCGGACATCCCATGGAAAACCCGCAGGCCGGGCGTGCGTCGACAGATCGTTCGTGATCGTCGCACAGCGCCCGCGACGCCGGAACGCCTGCGAAGGAGACCGCGTCAGGCGCCGGGTCGGGCGGCCGCGCCGAGGCTGCGCGCAGGCTTGCGTGTGGGTGCACCGGGCGGCTTCGCCTGCGCGCCGCGCACGTCGAACGTGACCGTGTCCAGCGCCTTGCCCGTCGCGTCGACCAGCGCCAGTTCGTGATGCCCCGGCCACGGCGCCCACGGCAGCGGCCGCGCGGCGCCCAGCGGCTTGCCGTCCAGCCGCCACCACGCGCCCGCGGGCACCGGCGCCACGGCCTCGAAGCGCAGGCGCTGCACGGCCGGCGGCATGTCGGGGTCGAGCGCGATGACGGACTTGTCGTCCGGCGAGGCGATGAGGCGCACCGCGCTGCCGGCCGCGCTCGCCATCGCGACGCGCGCGGTCTCGGTGCCCGCGATGAACCACTCGGTGCGCGGCGCCTCGACGTGGCCGTCGAAGGTGACGGGCTGCGCGACGAGCCCGTCCGGCGGCGTCGGCGCGCCCGGCGCGGCCGCCGGTGCCTTGCCGGGCGTGTAAGCCACCGGGAACAGGC
>DATCRO010000120.1:0-3046 GCA_036569025.1 Burkholderiaceae bacterium | reverse complement strand
GTACAGGACTTTCTCGAGCTTCATGGTGTCTTCCTTCGTGGTGGTGGTGGTTGAACGATCGATCGCCGTCGGCGATCACGCATGCGCCGCATCCGGCGCGTCATCGAGCAGCTGCCGGCGCAGCTGTTGCAGGCGTTGGGTCAGGTCGGTCAGCTCGCAGCCCGAGGCGCGGCCGATCTCGCGCGGGATGCGGCGGGCCTCGACCTTCAGCGCGCGGCCGGCGGCAGTCAGGCGCACGAGCACGCGGCGCTCGTCCTCGGCGTCGCGCTCGCGGCTGATGCGGCCCTGCGTCTCCAGGCGCTTGAGCAGCGGCGTGAGCGTGCCCGAATCGAGCGCGAGCCGGTCGCCGAGCGCGCTGACGGACTGGCCGTCGTGCTCCCACAGCGCCAGCATCACCAGGTACTGCGGGTACGTCAGCCCCAGCGGCGCGAGCAGCGGCTTGTAGACCTTGGTCATCGCCAGCGACGCCGAGTACAGCGCGAAGCACAGCTGCTTGTCGAGCGCGAGCCAGGCGTCGGCCCGGACATCGGCGGCGTTGGAGGAGGGGGTGGCGCGAGGCATGGAGTGAACTGTAGCGTGCAATTGAATTGCGTACAACTTAAATGGTCTTTCGTCATTCTTGGCGGCGCTGCCGCTCGGGGTGCCTCAAGCGAGATTCGAGGGAGCGACGGAACCGGCTTTGCCGGGCCGTTCGCGGCCGGCCCCTTGGGGGCAGGGAGCGCGCGCGAAGCCTCCCCCTCCGGGGGACAGCGACCGTGGGGCTCACAGTTTTGGGATGCGGATGCGCGAGATCATCAACGACCCGGACAGCGCGAACATCAGCACCAGCGGATGCAGGCGGAACCCGCCCACGTGCAGCACGCCCCCCCACAGCGCATCGCCGACGCCGCCCTGCACCGCGGCGATCCACAGCACGATCACCAGCAGCAGCGAGGTGGGAATGGGCGTGCCCTCGAAATACTTGACCTTGTCGCCGCCGTCGGACAGCTTGACCGCGGTGATGTTGTAGCGCGCCAGGCGCGAGACGCCGCACACGACGAAGAACACGAGCACGACGCGATCCCACAGCCCCTGCATGCCGCAGCCGTACGCGATCGCCGCGGGGGCGACGCCGAACGAGATGACGTCGGCGAGCGAGTCGAGCTCGCGGCCGAGCTCGGAACTCTTCTGGCGCCAGCGCGCGATGCGCCCATCGAGCACGTCGAATACGAGCGCGGCCGGGATGAGCCCGCATGCGAAATAGATGTGCCGGACGTCGTTGGTCTGCAGGAACGTCATCACCGCAAACAGCGCGCCGACGCCGCAGAAGGCGTTGGCGAGCGTGAACCAGTCCGCGAGGTGGAACTCGCGGATCATCGAGAACGGCTTGGGCTTGGCGTTGTGTTCGTCCATGGCCGCAGGATACGGCACTCGGCGGGCCCGGGCCGCGCAACGGCTCGAAGACGCCGCGGCACCCCGGCCGGGGGCCCAATGAAAAGGGCCTGCATCGCGCAGGCCCTCGAGGGTCGGATCGACCCGGTCTTACAGGTACCAGTTGATGCCGATGCCGCCCTGGTTGCCGTTGGCGTGGTATTGCGCGCCGGTGCTGCTGTCGTCGAAGCGATAGCGGATGGCGACGTAGCGGCCGACGATGCTGAAGTTGTTGCTCAGCATCCATTCGGCCTGGAACACGCCGCCCGCGGCGTCCTTGAACCTGGTGGCCGGCGCGGCGACGACGCCGTGGCTGCTCAGGTTGACGCCGGTGTCGTAGCGCAGGCCGCCGCCCAGGCGCAGGCGGTTCGGGATCACGTCGACTTCGCCCAGCAGCTCGAACGGGATGCGCTCGAAGCGGTAGTCGCCGTTGCTGCCGCCGGCGGTGGCGACGTGGTAGCCGACCGTGGCCTTGACGGACAGCGGCAGGGGCAGGTCGGTGGTGCGCAGCTCGGCGCCGCCGTACAGGTAGACGGTGCCGCCGGCGGTGACCGCCGAGGTCGTGCCGTCCGTGTAGAGCACGTCGACGAGCTTGTCGCCGCCGAAGGTGCCCATGAAGCCCAGCACCGGGTGCACGGACACGGGCGAGGCCGGCGCGGCATCCTGCGCGTGCGAGAGAACAGGGGCGAGGGCGGCCACGAGGGCGGCCGCGACGAAGCGAATCTTCATGTGATGTGTGCTGTCTTGATGGGTGTGTGGAGCGCCGCGTGGCGTCTCCGGCCGGCGGGGTGCCGGCCTCACCGCCGCAAGTCCTCCCTGCGCGATGTGGGGCGAATTCTCGGGGGGGCCCCGCACCCCAAGGCTTGCGTCAAGCTGTCCGCACCGAAAGCGTGCGCTTGTTCTCGCGCGGTCGACGCGCGCCCGCGACAGCGCCTGGCGGCGTCAGCTCTCGTCGGCCTCGATGGTCAGCGCGATGCGGCGTGCCTGCCGGGCCTGCGTCTTCACGACGATGCGCAGCGGCCGGCCCACGGGCAGCTCGCGGCGGAAATGGTAGTCCATCGAATCGGTGTGGCCGGGGTTCTCGGTGGGCGCCTTGCGCGTCCATTCGAGGTCGCCGTCGACGTCGACGCGCATGCCGTGCGTGGCGCCATCGGCCAGCCGCATGACGACGAGACGGCAGTCGATCTCGAAGCGGCGGGTGCGCAGCGAGTCGGCCGGGATCACGAGCGTGGCGACATCGGCGTCGCCGGCGTCGATGCGCCAGCGCTCGGGCCTGGCGGCGACCGGCGGAGCGGGCGGGGCGGGAGACGTTTTCTTCATGGGCCCGCATCATGGCGCAAGCGGCACGACCCCGGCGGTTACAGGCGCGAGATGCCGACCCGGTAAACTCCGGCGCTTTGCGCGTTCCGGCGTCCCTCCCCGCCGACTCGACAGTGACTCCGTTTGCGTTCGAACTGAAGGACACCAGCCTGCCGCTGGTCACCGTGGTGCTGCACCAGGCCGACGTGGCCGTCCTCGCGGAGGAACTGCAGCTCAAGCTGGGCGAGACCCCCAATTTCTTCGACGACGACCCCGTCGTCATCGACCTCGCGCCGCTGCAGGAGTCGAGCGAGCCGCTCGCGTTCGCGGACATCGC
>DATCRO010000119.1:0-5317 GCA_036569025.1 Burkholderiaceae bacterium | reverse complement strand
ATGTCGGAGCTGGCGACCGAGGCGAGCTTGGCGCCCTCCTTGTCCGACACCGCGACGGCGAGCAGGCAGCGCATCATGGGCTTGTTCGTCCCCGCCTCGGGCACGAAGTGCATCAGCTTCCTGGCGTCCGCGCTCAGCGGCTTGATCATGCTGCCGGAGTTGCGATCCTCGACCTTGAGCTCGATGCAGTACACCTGATGCTGCTGCACGATGTGCAGGTCCAGCCGCTGCGTCGAGCCGGCGTACTTCGTCTCGCACCGGACATGCGCGTGGAACACCTGGTGCAGGTTCAGCGCGATCTCGTTGCGCAGCCACAGCTCGGGCTCCGCGCCGAAGGTGCGCAGCAGGTCGACCTTGGCCTGCAGCTTGAGGACCTCGCCGACGATCCGCTCGAACAGCAGGATCATTTCATCGTGTTCGACGTCCTTGCCGAAATCCTTGCCCATCTGTCCATCTCCCTGTCGAGTCGGCTCGGACGTGCGCCGGCCGGTCGGCCGCGGAATACCGCCGGCCCTATCCCGGGATGATGCCCGAGCCTGGCTGGCGGCACCATGCCTTGCCTTGGGGGGCGCGCCGCCGTCCCGGGAAGGGAGCGGCCGCGGCGATCAGTCGTGCTTGCCGGAGGGCGCCGCGTCGCGCGCGCGATCGAACAGCACCTTGCCGCCACGGATCGCATAGCGGACGTCGGAGAACGCGCCCACGCCCGCAGTCTCCGGATCGGAGCCGAGCACGGTGAGGTCGCCGTCCATGCCGCGCGCCACGCGCCCGGCGTGCCCGTCGACCTTGAACAAGGCCGCGGGCGTCGTGGTGAGCATGGCCAGGATGTCGTCGACGCCCAGGCCGGCGAGCGACAGCTGGCGGAATTCCTCCGAGACGTCGTGGTCGGCGAGGAAGCCGGTGTCGGTGCCGAAGACCAGGCGGATGCCGGCCCGGTGGGCGTCGAGCACGAGCCTGCGGATGCCGGCGATGTCGTCGTCGCGCGAGAACAGCTTGAGCGTCGGGATGATGGCGACATGCCTGCGCACCATCTCCTGCATGAGCGCGCCGTCGATGCCGTCCACGACCTCCGGCGCGTGCGCCAGCACGTCGACGCCGCTGTCGAGCGCCACCCGCACGCCCGCCAGGTTCGTCGCGTGCGAGAACACGAGCACGCCCTTGCGGTGCGACTCCTCGACCGCGGCCGTCGCGATGTCGGTGCGCATCGGCTGGATCTGGTCGGGCTTGACGATGGAGCCCGTGAACAGCTTGGTGATGTCCGCGCCGGCGGCCAGGTTCCGGTCGACCGACTCGCGCGCCTCGTCGGGCGACGCGGGCTGCGGCAGGCTGTCGCGCAGCGCCTGCGGCAGGTCGTCCAGGTAGTACGGCAAGGCGTGCTCGGGATACAGCGGCAGGAAGGCCGAGCGGATGCGCGGGCCCGCCACGTCGCCGTGCTCGATGCGGCGCCGCAGCTCGCCCGTGACGCGCGGATCCGATCCCGTGTCGACCACGGATGTGAAGCCGGAATGCGTCAGCATGTCCTGCAGTTGGCGCTCGAGCGTGGCGGGATCCATCGTCGCCACGCCCATCCAGTTCGGCTCGATGAAGTGCACGTGCGCGTTCCAGAAGCCCGCCATCACGACGCAGCCGCCGCAGGGCAGCACCGTCGTTCCCTTGGGCAGTGCGACGCGGTGCGCCACGGCGGCGATGCGGCCGTCGTGGATCAGCACCGTGGCATCGGCGAGCGGCTTCGCACCGGGCGCCGTCCAGACCCTGGCGTGGACGAGCGCGACGTCGGCGGCCGGGCACGCCGCGCCCATCGTGCCCAGGATCGCGGCCAGCATCATCGCGCGCAGCATCGTCACGTTCTTCCTTTCGCGCCTCGGCGCAGGGTCGTTCGACGGGCGCGCGATCGGCGTCGCCCAGGTACGGCACATGGTATCGCGCGCCCTGCCCATGCGGGCGCGGCGCGGCGTCATCCGGCCGTGGACATGATCGCGAGCGGCCGGCCCTCGTTGTCGTCGAAGACGGCCATCCACTCCTCGCGGCCGTCCGCATGGCGATGGATCATGTGCGGCGCGTGCGTGAAGCGCACGCCGCGCGCCGCCAGCGCGTCGTGCGCGGCGCGGACGTCGGGCACCTGGAAGTACAGGATGGACTCGGCCGCGGGCTTGTCGCCCACCGACAGGAACAGCCGCACGCCGCCGCAATCGAAGAACGCGAGGTCGCCGAACGAATACAGGTGCGGCAGGCCCAGCACGTCGCCGTACCAGGCGCGCGCCGCCGCGATGTCGTCCACCGTTCGCGCGACCTGGCCGATCGCGCCGAGCCTGAATCCGGGGTCCATGATGATCTCCTGTTCGTGAAGCCGGCTGTCGCGCCGCACGCCGTTCCAGCGCCGCAGTTCGGCGCGGCTGGAGAACCCGAGCTTCTGCAATGCGTTGGCCACGTGGTACTTCACCGCATCGATGCTCACGCCCTGGCGCGTGGCGATCTCGCGGTTGCCCAGTCCGTGCCGCACGGCCTCGACGACGCGCCACTCGCCCGGCGTCAGGACGTCGGGGTGCGGCGGGCGTCCGCGGTCGCGGGGGCTGGACATGGCCGCAGCTTAGCGCCGCCGCCGTCGAATTTCCCTACCCGGCGCCGCATGGCCGCTCAGAACGACAGCGCCGGGACGGCGGACACGACGCCCGATCGCTGCACGCGCTCGGTCGAGCGGTAGCCGGCTTCGACGTAGCCGCCGCGCCCATGCAGCTCGGCGCCGCTTTCGAGCTGCGCGCGCAGTTCGTAGCCGCCCTCGCCGCACACCGCGAAGCGCACCGTCGCGCGGTCGCCCGGCTCCAGCGCCGCGCGGCCCAGCACGCTGCGGGCGCCGCAGGTCTGGACGTCCAGCGCGAGCGATTTCACGCGCTGCCCGGATTCGTTGACGACGTCGACTCGCACGTCCCGGTCGCCCCAGCCGCGAATGACCGCGGTGGCCGCACCGCCGATGAAGCCCACGAGCAGCGGCGCCACGATGAGCACCACGTAGAACACGAGCCGCGTCATCGGTCGCTGCGCGGCTTGCGGGCCACGATCTTGATCTCGGTGATGCCGTTGTCCGGGATGAGCCGCGACACCTGGATCGCCGTCCACGTCGGGAACGGCGGCCTCACGTACTGGTTCTTGACCGCGACGATCGCCGGCATCTGCGTGGTGAGGTCGGTGTGGAAGCTGGTGATGTCGACGACGTCGTCCCACGAGACGCCGGCGCGCTGCAGCACGCCGCCCAGCCGCTCGAAGGCGCGCGTGTAGGCGGCGCGCAGGTCGGTCTCGCCGGGGTGCACGCCGGCGACCACGCCGGACAACGTGACCAGGTCGCCGCTGACCACCGCGTCGGCATAGCCCCACTCCTGCTGGAACTTGCGTTCGCCGGGATCGGGCGACATCGTGACCTGCGCGTCCTGGCGCGCGCCGGCGTGGGCGCCGGTCGAGGCCAGCAACGGGAAGGCGGCCAGGCAGGCGGCGAGCAGTCGGATCTTCACGGAGTCCTCCAGGTCGGGTGGGATCGAGGGGGCGATCGCCGGGTTGTCAGTGGTGCGCGGCGGGCGCCGGGCTGCCGTCGGACCAATGCGCCGCCTCGATCATGAAGATCGTGGCGCGTTCGTCGGGGTCGTTGGCGGCGATCACCGGCGAGCCCGGCAGGTTGGCGCCCCAGGCCTTGGCGGCATCGCCCGGCGCGAAGAACATCAGGTGCGGGTGCCAGGCCTTGTCCTCGTCGCTGAGGTACTGCTGCCTGGACATCATGTAGCACATGGCGCCCGCGGCGATGGCGGGCAACTGTCCGGCGTCCTGCGCCGCCGCGGTGGCCTGCAGGCTGTCACGCCTGGACTTGCCCGCCAGCACGAGCTTCGTGCGCATCAGGTAGACCGGCAGCCAGGTCGTCGCGGCCTCGTGGTTGAAGCAGATCGGCGCGCGCTGGCGCGGGTTCCAGTAGTCCGCGAAGGTCGAGTCGCCGGCCCATCCGCGCTCCACCAGGCACACGAAGCCGTTGGTGCCCGTCGCCACGGTGGCGTAGCCGTCCTGGCGCAGCACCCTCACCTCGGCTGCGTCCGAGATGGCTGCGGGCGCCGCGCTGCGCGCGAGCGCGACCTCGTCGGCCTCGGGCATCAGGTAGGCCGGCAGCGGCGCCATCGCCGGGTAGGGCTCGGCCTGTGCCGGCAGGGTGACCGCGACGGCCATGGCCGCGCCGGCGGCGAGCTGCGCGAGGGACCTGGATCGCATGGCATTCCTCCGGGAACGACATTGAAGGTGGCCGGATCGTGCGGCAGCGCGGCGGCCGCGGCAAGGACGGACGGCGCGAACGACGGTTCCGCGGCCCCGAACGGCGGCGCGGCAATGAAAAACGCCCGGACGGGCCGGGCGTTTCTCGAGGCGGGCACCGCGTTCAGATCGCGACGACGCGCTGCCCCTTGATCGCCGCGTCGATCGCCTTGCCCTTGCGCGCGCGCTTGCCCGCGTGCGACGCGAGCGCGGCGCCCTTGAGGTCTTCCTCCTTGGGCTTCTGGCCGCGGCCCAGGCCGAGCACCTTGACGGCGTTGGCGCAGGTGGCCACCGACACCAGCGGATCCTTGGGGTCGACGTCCATCAGCGTCAGGCCCTTGCCGCCGTTGGACTGCAGCTTGAGCTCGTCGAGCGGGAACACCAGCAGGCGGCTGCTCATGCTCAGGCAGGCGACCTGCGTGTGGCTGGGGTGCAGCGGCACCGGCGGCAGCAGGCGATCGGCGTCGTCGATGCTGAGAAAGCTCTTGCCGCCCTTCTGCCGGCTGGTCATGTCGCCGACCTTGGCCAGCAGGCCGAAGCCGCCGGTGTTGGCCAGCAGCAGCGTGACGTCGGCCGATGCGGCAAAGTAGTGCAGCGGCTGTGTGCCGGCCTCCAGGTCGATCAGCGTGGTGATGGGCGCGCCGTCGCCGCGCGCGCCCGGCAGCGCGCTGACGGCCACCGTGTAGACGCGCCCGGTGCCGCCCTGGTTGCTGCCGAACACGAGCAGCGTGTCGATCGTGCGGCACTCGAACGTGCCGTACAGCCCGTCGCCGGACTTGAAGGCGAAGCCGGCGGCGTCGTGGCCGTGGCCCTTCTGCGCGCGCACCCAGCCCTTGAGGCTCACCACCACCGTCACCGGCTCGTCGACGATCTTGACCTCGGCGACGGCGCGCTTCTCGGCCTGGATCAGCGTGCGGCGGTCGTCGCCGTGGACCTTGGCGTCGGCCTCGATCTCCTTGACCACCGTGCGCTTCAGCGCCGCCGGGCTGCCCAGGATCTCGTCGAGCTTCTTCTGCTCGTCGCGCAGGGCCTTCAGCTC
>DATCRO010000118.1:0-2408 GCA_036569025.1 Burkholderiaceae bacterium | reverse complement strand
GGGCGGCGAACTGCAGGCGCCGATGGGCCGCGCCATCATCGGCGGCGTCATCACCTCGACGCTGCTGACGCTGGTGGTGGTGCCGGTGATCTACGCGTACATCGAGCAGTGGGTGGGCTTCTTCAAGCAGCGCCTGGACGCGAGCTCGCGAGGCGCCTGCGTCGGCGCGGTGCTGTCGGGCCTGGTGGGCATCGTGCTGATGATGACCGGCGTGCCGATGGCCGGCGTCGGCGCGGTGATGGCCGCGGCGATCGGCCTGAGCGTGTGGGCCTGCTGGTCGTACGCGACGGCCAACCAATACCACCGCGGCTGGGCCGCCATGGGCCTGCTGGGCATGCTGGGCTTCATGATCCTGGCCTTCCTGCGCCCGATCCAGGACGGCGGCCCGCCCGAGGAGCTGTCGATGGCGCCGCCCAACACCATGGCGCCCGACTCGCAGCCCGACTCCGAGCCCGAGGCCGATTCCGTGATGGCCTGACGCTCCTGGCGCCGTGCTCCCGGCCGCCGTGCGCGAGGTCCGCGTCCGGCGGCTTGTTCATTTCCACCGCCGTTCGACGACCCCTCGTCGCCATCCGTCGACCGCGGCCGCAGCGTCCGCGCGCATCGGTGCTAAGGTGGCGGCATGAAGTCCCGCCTGATCCTCCTGCTGCTCGCCGCGCCGGCCACGGCGGCGTTCGCGCAGTACAAGTGCACCGCGTCCAACGGCGCGATCACGTTCCAGCAGACCCCGTGTCCGAGCTCGCAGACCGAGCAGAAGCTGACCGTGATACCCAACGGGCACCCGCCACCGGCTGCGGCGAGCGCGGCGGCGTCGGGCGCGGCTGCGGTCAAGCCCGCCAACGTGCCGCCCCCGGCGGCCCAGCCGACCGAGAGCGTCGACAAGCGCATGCTGGCCAGGTACGAGCGCCAGCGCCAGCGCGACACGCTCGAGAAGGCGGTGCAGAGCGCGCAGGCGGACAAGGACGGCCGAATCAACGCGCGGCTCCAGGACATCGCCGGCGCGAAGCGCCAGTTCGGCGACGACCCGGCCAACGCGCAGGCGCTGCGCGACGCGCTGGCCTCCATCGACAACCGCTATCGCGCGCTGATGGAACTGGACGACAGCCGCATCCAGTCGGCCCGCAAGGCGCTCGACGACTGGGACAAGTCGTCCCACTGAGCCGGCGACGGCCGCGCAGGCCTCAGAGGCGGCGGCGGCCCGCCGGGCGGCCCAGCACGGCGTCGCAGTCGCTGCAGGCGCGCAGTTCGGTGTCGCCCGCAGGCGTCTCCAGCGTGGCGGTGCCGCCGGCGCGGATCTCCCAGTGCCAGACGCCGCTGGCCGAGCGCGCGGTGCCGCGCACGTAGCAGGGCAGGACGTCCCAGTCGTCGCGCTGCTGGCGTGCGGTGACCACCACCGCCCGTGCGAGGAAGTAGCGCGCCTGGGCGGCGGTCAGCGCGAAATCGGCACAGGCGTCGCCCCCGGCCTCGAAGCCGCGCGAGTCGATGCGCACCTCGTCGAGCGCGGCTCCCATGGGCGGCGCCGTCGCACAGCCGGCGAGGGCGAGGAAGGGAGCGGCCAGGAACAGGTGTCGTCGCATGGTCGGCCAGTGTCGCGCATTTCGGCGCAGGCCCGCATCGACATCGACCCCGATGCGGGGCGGCCCGCGGACCGTGGCTGGGTGCGGCGCGAAATGCGCGTACCCGGCGCGGGCGCAGGTCGCGCCCGCCGCGCGGCGCCGTCGCGACTGCGATCGCCGCCCTGGCGAGGAATGTGCGGGGCCGGGAGTCGGCCAGCGCGAGGTCCGCGCAAGACTCGCCGCCACCATCCTGGCCGCGTGGAACCGCCTGCGATTCGCCGAGGGCCGGATGCGCGAGGCCGGCGGTGCCTCCCCGGTCCGGCGAGGCGAGCTCAGCACTCGACGATGTTGACCGCCAGGCCGCCGCGCGCGGTCTCCTTGTACTTGGTCTGCATGTCGGCGCCGGTCTCGCGCATCGTCTTGATGACCTTGTCCAGGCTCACGTGGTGCGTGCCGTCGCCGCGCAGCGCCATGCGCGCCGCGTTGATGGCCTTGACCGATGCGATCGCGTTGCGCTCGATGCAGGGGATCTGCACGAGGCCGCCCACCGGGTCGCAGGTCAGGCCCAGGTGGTGTTCCATGCCGATCTCGGCGGCGTTCTCGACCTGGCGCGGCGTGCCGCCCATCACGGCGGCCAGGCCGGCGGCGGCCATGGAGCAGGCCACGCCCACCTCGCCCTGGCAGCCGACCTCCGCGCCGGAGATCGACGCGTTCTCCTTGTAGAGGATGCCGATGGCCGCGGCGGTGAGCAGGAAGTCGACCACGCCGGCCTGCGTGGCCTGCGGCACGAAGCGGGTGTAGTAGTGCAGCACCGCGGGCACGATGCCGGCGGCGCCGTTGGTGGGCGCCGTG
>DATCRO010000117.1:0-4352 GCA_036569025.1 Burkholderiaceae bacterium | reverse complement strand
GGTTCGCGAGGTACCAGTCGACGGTGGCGGCGATGCCGCTCTCGAAGGTTTGCGAGGGACTCCAGCCCAGCTCGCGCTGCAGCTTGGAGGAATCGATGGCGTAGCGACGGTCGTGGCCGGGACGATCCTTGACGAAGGTGATCAGGCGCTCGCGCGAGCCCGCCGGGTCGGGGCGCAGTTCGTCGAGCAGGCGGCAGATGCCGCGCACGATGTCGATGTTGGTCTTCTCGTTGAGGCCGCCGACGTTGTACGTCTCGCCGACGCGGCCCTGGGCCAGCACGGTGCGGATGGCGGCGCAGTGGTCCTTGACGTACAGCCAGTCGCGCACGTTCAGCCCGTCGCCATAGACCGGCAGCGCCTTGCCCGCGAGCGCGTTGACGATCACCAGCGGGATCAGCTTCTCGGGGAAGTGCAGCGGGCCGTAGTTGTTCGAGCAGTTGGTGGTGAGCACCGGCAGGCCGTACGTGTGGTGCCAGGCGCGCACGAGGTGGTCGCTGGCGGCCTTGCTGGCCGAGTACGGGCTGTTCGGCTCGTACGGGTGGTTCTCGGTGAACGGCGCGGCGTCGGGCGTCAGCGAGCCGTAGACCTCGTCGGTGCTCACGTGCAGGAAGCGGAACGACGCCTTGTCCTCGCCTTGGAGCGTGGCCCAGTGCGCGCGCGCCGCCTCGAGCAGCGTGAACGTGCCTTCGATGTTGGTCTTGAGGAAGGCGCCCGGGCCGAGGATCGAGCGGTCGACATGGCTCTCGGCCGCGAAGTTGACGATCGCGCGCGGGCGATGCGTCTTCAGAAGCTGGTCGACGAGCGCGCGGTCGCCGATGTCGCCGTGCTGGAACACGTGCCGCGGGTCGCCCTGCAGCGATTCGAGGTTCGCGAGGTTGCCGGCGTAGGTCAGCGCGTCGAGGTTGAGGACGTGCTCGTCGTGGTTCTCGAGCCAGTCGAGAACGAAATTGCTGCCGATGAAGCCGGCGCCGCCGGTGACGAGGATCATGGATCTTTCCTGGTTTTCCCTGCCGGAAACCGCGGCGCGCAGCCGTCCGTTGTTGGGCAGAAGTATCGCTCAAGGGGTGCCGCGGACCGCCTCACCATTAAGGGGGACGACAGCGCTGCCCAGCGCCGCGGCGGGCCTCAGCGCCCCTTGAAATGGCCGCGGTACCAGTCGACGAAGCGCCCGATCCCGTCGGCCAGCGGCGTCTTCGGGGAGACGCCGGTCCAGTCGCGCAGCGCCGACACGTCCGCATAGGTGGCCACCACGTCGCCGGGCTGCATCGGCTTGAAGACCTTGACGGCTTGAACGCCCAGCGCCTTCTCGATGGTCTCGATGAAGGCGCCCAGCTGCACCGGATCCTGGTTGCCGATGTTGAAGACGCGGTACGGCGCGCGCGAACGGCCCGGGTGCGGCGCGAGCGCGTCGAACGCCGGGTCGGGCGTGGCAGGCTTGTCCAGCACCGCGACGACCCCGTCGACGATGTCGTCGATGTACGTGAAGTCGCGCATCATCCTGCCCTCGTTGAACACGGCGATGGGCGTGCCGGCGAGGATGTCGCGCGTGAACGAGAAGTAGGCCATGTCGGGCCGGCCCCAGGGCCCGTAGACCGTGAAGAAGCGCAGGCCCGTCGTGGCGATGCCGTACAGGTGGCTGTACGTGTGCGCCATCAGCTCGTTGGCCTTCTTGGTGGCGGCGTACAGGCTCACCGGGTGGTCGACGCTGTCGGCCTCGGAGAACGGCATCTTCGCGTTGCCGCCGTACACGCTGGAGCTGCTGGCGTAGACGAGGTGCGACACCGGGTGGCGCCGGCAGGCCTCCAGCACGTTGAGGAAGCCGGCGAGGTTGGACTCGCCGTAGGCCAGCGGGTTCTCGATGGAATAGCGCACGCCGGCCTGCGCGGCCAGGTGCACGACGCGGTCGAACTTCTCGCGCGCGAACAGCGCGTCGAGCGCGGGGCCGTCGGCGATGTCCAGGCGCTCGAAGCGGAACCCGGGCAGGCCGGAGAGCTCGGCCAGCCGGGCCTCCTTGAGCGCCGGGTCGTAGTAGGCATTGACGTTGTCGATGCCCACCACGCGATCGCCGCGGGCGGCCAGGCGCTGCACGACGTGCATGCCGATGAATCCGGCCGCGCCGGTGACCAGGACTTTCATCTTCAGTCGAATCGGATCGCGGCGGTGCACCGCACCGTATTGTCGCCGTACGAGAAGATCGAGAACGACCCGCTACCGCTGCGCCGCTCGCGGCCGGCGCCGCAGGACACGTCCGTCGTGCGCGTCGGCTGCCAGTGCGCCGTGAAGAAGAACGTGGACGTGCGCAGGGTGCCGGACTCCAGGGTCGGCAGGCCCGTCGTCGGGTCGTTGAACGAGACGTCGGAGTACTTGCGCTGCGAATACGTCGCGTTGGCGTCCAGGTTGACCTTGGCCGTCAGCGCGTAGGTCACGTCCAGCAGGGCCAGGTTGTTGACCGAGGGGCTGTTCAGGCTGTTGGCATAGCGCACCCCGTTGTTCAGGCCCGTGGTGCTCGTGTCGAAGTCCGTGCTGCGCTTGAGCCCCAGCTTGACGGTGAAGTGAGACGGCGGCGTCCAGGTCCAGTTGAGCGAACCATTGACGAACTTGAGTTCACGGGATGCCAGCAGGTCGCTGGTCTCCCTCGTGTAGCCCAGGCTGGCGTCGAACTCGCTGTTGCCCGTGGCCTTGAGCTGGACCGTGCCGTTGATCGAGCGCGTGTGGAACCGCTTGACTTCCGTGCTCTGGCTGTTGCCGAAGGAGAAGGTGGCCACGTGCGGGAACTCGCCGCGGGTCGTGTTGCCGACCAGGCCGAAGACGAGGTCGGGGCTCGTCGCGTAGCGCGTGCCGAAGTTGGCCGACCACTGGCGTTCGTCGTTGGACGAGAAATTGCTCGCCGAGAAGCGGCGCTTGTTGAAGTCGCCGCCGCCGAAGATCTGCCAGCGCGACGGGCCGCCCAGCTGGATTCGCGCGAACCCGTGGTCGTCGGTCTGGTTGTTGGGCTCGATGACGGTCTGGATCGTGGTCTGGCCCGGCAGCGGCAGGATGTCGTTCGTCACGCCGTCGATGTACTGGCGGCGGCTCGTGTCCGCGCCGAACGAGCCGGACAGGTCGCCGATGGTTTCCCAGTCCAGTTGCGCGCCCGCGTGGTAGCCCCAGGAATCGAGGTTGTCCTGGCGGCTGTATGCGTTGTAGTTGGCGCCGGCATCGACGCCCAGCTTGCCGCGCCCCAGCGCCTCGTCGATGGCCGCCTTGATCTCCGAGTTGGAGATCCAGTCGGCGCGGGCGTACTGGTTCTGCTGGTGCGCGACGTTGCTCTCGTGCTTGACGGTCTCGCTGACGTTGAACGAGAACGGCTCGAGCGCCGCCTGGGCGCCGGCGGCATACAGGGCGAGGCACAGGGGCGACAGGATCGCCAGGGGTTTGTTGTTCAATTGCTTCTCCTGCCGTCCGGGACGGCGTGGCATCAATGCACCTGCGGCGTGCCGGCGGCGGCGAACGGGTCCTTGTAGCGACCCAGCGCATCCAGCAGCATCCACCACAGGAACTTCGAGCTACGTACGTAGCGCATCAGGTACCGGCGCGGCTCGGAGGCCACGCGGTACGCCCACTCCAGGCCCAGGCGACGCAGCGCCACGGGCGCGCGCTTGACGGCGCCCGCCTCGTAGTCGATCGTCGCGCCGATGCCCATCATCACCCGCACCTGCGGCAGCCGGTGGCGGACGCTGGAGATCCAGATCTCCTGCTTCGGGGCGCCGAGCCCCACCAGCAGCACGTTCGCGCCGCTGGCCTGGATCATCTCGAGGACGCCGTCGATCTCGGCCGGGTCGTTGACGAAGTTCATCGACGGCCCGTGCGCGCCCACCACCAGCTCGCGGCCGGCCTTGCGGTTGATCGCTTCGCGCGCGGCCTGCGCCACGCCGGGCCTGGCGCCCAGCAGGAAGATGCGCGTGTGTTCGTCGCCGGCCTGGCGGGCGCAGAACGCGGGGACGATGTCCGAGCCGGTCAGCCGGTGCGTGACCGGGCGGCCCTGGGCGCGCAACGCGAGACGCACGTAGTGGCTGTCGACGGTGATGATGTCGGCCGAGCGGTAGGCGCGGAGGAATTCGGGGTTGCGCTGCAGGTGGTACAGGTGGTCGGGGTTGACCGTGAACACCACGCCGCCGGTGGTGGCCAGGCGCGCCAGCAGGTCGTCCATGCTGAGGTCGTCGGCCCACACGTTGAGCAGCGGCTGGCGCGGCCACTGGGTGATGCGCTCGTTCATGAAAGCGCTCCCTGCGTTCCGCGCACGGCCACGGGGCCGGAGGTCGGCGGGGAAGAGGTCTTCATGGCGGCGCTCGGTGAATCGATCATCGGGAAAG
>DATCRO010000116.1:0-7187 GCA_036569025.1 Burkholderiaceae bacterium | reverse complement strand
CGCCTGTTCGCTGGTCGCTGTCACGCTCGGAGCCTGGGCGTATCACCGCCAGCCGGGACCGCGCACCGCGCGGCGCAGCGGCGAGGTGCTGCTGCTGGCCGCGCCCTTGCTCGTGGC
Organism: Burkholderiaceae bacterium; assembly: GCA_036569025.1. GTDB lineage: Bacteria > Pseudomonadota > Gammaproteobacteria > Burkholderiales > Burkholderiaceae_C > Scleromatobacter. The sequence goes on along the minus strand of DATCRO010000116.1, from coordinate 7,070 downwards.
CGGCGCGTTGATCGTATTGGCAATGTGGTTCTGACGTCGCGCCCTCAGGCCCGCGCGATGTTCAGCGCCGCGCCGTCGAAGCCCGGGAACACCGTGGCGAGACGGTCGTCCGGCAGCCGCAGGTTGTTCATGCACACGCCGGCGAGCACCTGGCGGAAGTCGGTGGTGACCGCGAGGTCGCGGCCTTCGTACAGCGCGGACGCGTCGACGCCGGGCCAGCGGCCGTAGACCTTGCCGCCGGCGATGTTGCCGCCCAGGGCCCACATCACGTTGCCATGGCCGTGGTCGGTGCCGCCGGTGCCGTTCTGGCGCGCGGTGCGGCCGAACTCGGACAGCACCAGCACGGTGGTGTCGTCGAACGCCGGCCCCATGCGGGCCGCGAACTCGGCCAGGCCCTGGCCCAGCGGCTGCAGCCGGTTGGCGAGCTGGCCCTTCGCACCGCCCTGGTTGACGTGCGTGTCCCAGCCGCCGAGCGCCAGGAACGCGAACTGCACGTTCGGGTCGCGCCGCATCAGCTGCGCGAGGCGGCCGGCGTCGTCGGGAAAGCCGTTGGGCAGCGGCGCGCCGTTGTCGGCCACCATCTGTTCGCGCGCGGCGGCGCTCATCGCCTCGTTGACCTCGGCGCGTGACTGGCGCGATTCGCGATAGGCCTTGGACATCGCGTCGTCGCCGGCGTACAGGGCATCGAACGCCTTGCCGACCTGCGGCCGGTCGAGCTGCGTCGGCTTGGTGCCGCGCGCACCGTTGGCGATGTTGGCCACCGGGTTCGGGCCGGCCCAGATGCGCGGCAGGTTCGCGCCCACGCTGATGCCGCGCGTGACGCTCGGGCGCGCGCCCGCCGGCGCGGCGGCCGCGGGCTCGGCGCCCAGCAGCCGGTTGAGCCAGCCGTCGGGCGTGCCCTTGCGGCCTGGCGTGCCCGATTCCATGTAGTCCTGCGCGTCGAAGTGCGAGCGCGTCGGGTCGGGCGAGCCCGAGGCGTGCACGAACGCGAGCTTGCCCGACTGCCACAGCGGCATCAGCGGCGCGAGGTTCGGGTTGAGGCCGAAGTGGCCGTCGAGGTCGAGCAGCCCGCCGTCCTGCCCGGGGCGCGCCAGCGCGATCGTCGAGCGCTGCTGGTAATACGCCCCCTCCGTATACGGCGTGACGACGCTCAGGCCGTCGACCGCGCCGCGCAGGAACACGACCACCAGGCGCCGGTTGCCGGGCAGAGGCGCGTTGGCGGTGGCGGCGAACGCGGTGCGGCCCACCGCGGTCCAGGCGAGGCTGGCGGCGGCGGACTTGAGGATTTGTCTGCGTTGCATGGAGGGCTCCTTCAACGCCGCATGAAGTCGGGACTGCCCAGAACGAGCGCGGCGCGCAGGTCGGGCTGCGCGCTTTCGACGGCGCGCCGCGTCCTGTCCGTGATCGCCGGGCCGAGCGTGGCCAGCAGCGTCGCCGCGTCGACGGGCGGCGTCGTGCCCTCGAGCGGCTGGCTGCCGTTCATCGCGCGGTCGTTCTGGCGCTCCATCGCCTTCAGGCCGTCGTTGCCCGCGGGCGCGCCGGGATCGTCGACGCGCTGCAGCGGCAGCCTGCCCGCGGCCAGCGCGGTGGCGAAGTTCACGCGCTGGGTGATCGCGTTCGGGTTGAGCCAGTCGGCCTCGGTGTCGTGCCAGCCGTCGGGCGTCTGGCAGCCGTACAGCGGCTGGCCCAGCTGCGCGAGCTGGCCCATGAGCGGGCGAACGTTGGTCGTGACGATGCCCGTCGCGCGCACGGCCGACAGCACGTACTGGTAGGGCGTCTTGAACTTCGTGGGTGCCGGGTCGCGGAACTCGGCGCTGTCGGCCAGCGCCTGCATCACGGCGCGCAGGTCGCCCTGCCTGTCGAGGAAAGTGCGCGCGAGGCGGTCGACCAGCGCCGGTGGCGGATCGTCGGCCACGAAGCGTCGCGCGAGCTTGAACGCGATGTGCCGCGCGGTGGACGGATGCGCCGCGAGCACGTCGAGCGCGTCCTCGCCTTCGAGCTGGCCGTCCGGCGCGATGCGGCGGCCCAGCCAGGTCTTTGCGCCGTTGTCATGGCGCTCGGGATCGAACAGGAAGATCGAGTCGCCGTGCCCGCCGGCCGGCACGTCCGTCGCGTCGGCGAAGCGCCGGCGCCGCGGCTGCTGCGGCCGCATCGTCCAGCCGGTGAGGATGCGCGCCAGCTCGGTGACGTCCTGCTGCGTGTAGCCGCCGTCCACGCCGAGCGTGTGCAGCTCCATCAGCTCGCGCGCGTAGTTCTCGTTGAGGCCGCCGGCCTTGGCCGGCTTGCCGCCGAACAGGCCCGCCTTGCGCCGCGGCTGGAAGCCTGGCGCGACCGACAGCCAGTTGTCCAGGTAGAACAGCATCGCCGGATGCTTGGCGGTCGCACCCAGCATCGCGCGGAAACGGCCCAGCACGTGCGGGCGGATCGCCTCGCGCTCGTAGCTCTCCACCAGCACGCGATCCTCGCCCTTGCCCTGGAACACGTTGAAGTGGTTGAACCAGAAGTCGACCAGCACCTCCTGCAGCTGGCGGGGGCTGTGCAACGCCTGCAGCAGGCGTTCCTCGCCGGATTCGTAGGCGATCAGCGCGACCTGGCGGCGGCGTTCGCCCGCGGCGGGGTCCGGCGCCTTCGTGCCGTCCGGCGCCGCCGTCTCGGCCTTCTTCGCCTCGCGCGCCTCGCGCTGCGCGTCGCGGTAGCCCTGCACCAGCTCGCGCTGCGTCTGCCCGGGCGTGCGCAGCGCGCCGAGCTGGTCGGCCAGCCAGCCCGGCAGCGCGAGGCGCTCGGGCTGCAGCTGCTCGGCGACCCACGCGCCCGCGCCCATGCGCGTGACGCGCTCGAGCTCGCCCGGCGCGGGGCCGAAGGCGAAGCGATCGAGCACGTGCAGCGCCTCGGCCTGCGCCGCGTCGCCACCGGTGAGGGCCAACGCCGGACGCCAGGCCATCGCGGCGATGGCGGTGGCCAGCGCGCCGCGGCGCGTCATCGGAAGGGCGGTCGTCAGGGTCATCGGCGGGCAGGCGAGCGTGGAGGGGCTGCCCATTAAACGGCAGCTCCACAGGCGATGTTGACACTCCCAGCGTTGCTGGAAGGCAAAGTCGCGTTGCCTGGCGCCTTGCCTGAACCGGGGCTGAGCCGCGGCTCAGGGATCACCCTGAAATCGCCCCGCGTCCGGGGGATCGGATGACCCGGCGCGCGTCACATCGGGGCCAGCCGGATCGGCACCGACTTGTACGCCGGCACCTGGCTGCCCACCGCGTGGTGCCACAGCGGCACGAGCGGCGTCAGCTCGGGGAAGTAGCCGGCGGCGCACCCGGGCGGGATGTCGTAGCGCACGATGCGCAGCCCCGGCACTTCGCGCACGACGCCGTCGTTGGCGGCGGTGGTCGCGCGCACCAGCTGGCCGTCCGCGAAGCCCAGGCGCGCGATGTCCTCGTCGTTCATCATCAGCACGTGGCGCGTGCCGTGGATGCCGCGGAAGCGGTCGTGCAGGCCGTAGACCGTGGTGTTGAACTGGTCGAAGCTGCGCAGCGTGGTCAGGCGGATGACGTCCGGGCCGCGCGCGGTCATGTCGTCGTCCTCCTCCAGCGTCGGCGGCACGATGAAGTTGGCCTTGCCGTTGGGCGTCTTCCATTCGCGGTGGCAGGCGCCGAGCGGCCGGTGGAAGCCGCCGGGCTGCCACATGCGCTGCTCGAAGTCGTGGAAGATCTCGGGGTAGGTCCGCGCGATCGCCTGGCGCACCTTCGCGTAGTCGGCCACCCAGTCGTCCCAGGGCACCTTGTTGGGGCCGAGCGTGGCCTTGGCGATGCCCGCGACGATCGCCGGCTCCGACAGCAGCTGCTCGCTGGCCGGCTCGGCCATGCCGCGCGAGCCGTGCATGCAGCCGGTGGAGTCCTCCATCGACACGGCCTGCTCGACGCCGCCCTGGCGGTCGATCTCGATGCGGCCCAGGCAGGGCAGCAGGTACGCCACCTCGCCGTGCACGACGTGGCTGCGGTTGAGCTTGGTGGCCACCTGCACGCTCAGCTTCATGCGGCGCCAGTCGCGTTCGACGACCGGGCCGTCCGGCACCGCGCGCAGCAGGTTGCCGCCGAGCGCGACGATCGCCTGCACCGAGCCGTCGGCCAGGCCCTTGCAGGTGTCGACCGTCGTCAGGCCCTTTTCCCTGGGGATGTCGAAGTCGAACAGCTCCTTGAGCTTGTCCGCCGGCACCTGCTCGGGCTTCTCGGTGATGCCCACCGTTCGCTGGCCCTGCACGTTGGAGTGGCCGCGCACCGGCAGGATGCCCGCGCCGGGCTTGCCGATGTTGCCGCCCAGCAGCAGCAGGTTGGCCACCATCTGCACGTTGGCCACGCCCGACTTGTGCTGCGTCAGCCCCATGCCGTAGACGCCCAGCACGCGCTTCGATCGCCCGATGACCTGCGCCGCCGATTCCATCGCCGCGCGCGTCAGCCCGCTGGACGCCTCGATGTCCGGCCACTCGACCTGGCGCAGGTGCAGGCAGAAGGCCTCGAAGCCGTGCGTGTGCTGTTCGATGAAGGCGTGGTCGATCACCGCGTCGTCGCCGGCCTCGCGCGCCTGGTCGTCCAGCGCGACGATCGCCTTGCACAGGCCGGTGAGCGCCGCGAGGTCGCCGCCGGCCTTGACCTGGTGGTACTGCGTGTTCATCGTGGTGTCGGCCGGGGTGACCAGCTGCAGCGGCTTCTGCGGATTGGCGAAGCGCACCAGGCCGGCTTCCTTGAGCGGGTTGAACACGAGGACGGGCACGCCGCGCTCGCGGCATTCCTGCAGGTCGTGCAGCATGCGCGGCGCGTTCGTGCCGATGTTGTGGCCCATGATGAAGATGCAGTCGCACTGCTTGAAGTCCTCCAGCTGCGCGGTGCCCACCGGCACGCCGATGCTCTTGGGCAGGCCGACCGAGGTGCTCTCGTGGCACATGTTGGAGCTGTCGGGCAGGTTGTTCGTGCCGTACAGCCGCGCCATCAGCGCGTACATGTACGACGCCTCCAGCGACGCGCGGCCCGAGGTGTAGAACACGACCGACTTAGGGTCCAGCGCCTTGAGCCGCGCGCCGATGTCGGCGAACGCCTCGTCCCACGCGACCTCGACGTACTTGTCGGTGGCCGCGTCCCAGCGCAGCGGCGCTGTCAGCCGGCCCTGCGATTCGAGCTCGAGGTCGGTCCACGATTCGAGCTCGGCGAGCGTGTGCCGGGCGAAGAACTCCGGCGTGCAGCGCTCGGTGGTGAGCTCCCACGCCGTGGCCTTGGCGCCGTGCTCGCAGAACTCGGCGGGGTGCGGGTCGGCGGGCTTGGCCCACGAGCAGCTGACGCACGCGAAGCCGTCGGGCTTGTTCTGCTTGAGCAGGATGTGCGTGCCCGCGAGCGGGATGTGCGCCTCCCTGAGCGCGTGCGCCACCTCCATGACCGACGTCCAGCCGCCGGCGGCGTGCGTGAAGGGTTCGATGCGGATGTCTTCGTCCTGGGCCATGGCGCGCGTCCCGTTGCTGTTCGACCCGATCGGTCGGCAAGGCACGTGCCCCGGCGCGGTGCATGTCCCGGGCGATGCACGACGGCCGCGGTCGTGCGACAGTCGAGCTTCCCCTGCCGCGACCGGAGAGCACCCGTGGACCAACCGCCGACCTTCATCGCTCCCGCACCGGGCCAGCAGCCCGACCCCCACCGCGCGTACCAGATGTTCCCGGTGCTCAACGCCGTCGACATCCAGCGCATCCAGCGCTTCGGCGAGTTGCGCACGTTCGCCGACGGCGAGTTCCTGATCCAGGCCGGCGAGAAGTCGCGCGGGCTGTTCCTGCTGATCAGGGGCGGCGTGAACGTCGTGCAGCGCGACGGCCTGGGCCGCGTCGTGCCGTACCACGACTACGCGCCGGGCGAGTTCCTGGCCGAGGCGGGCACGCTGTACGGCGGCAACTCGCTGGTGGACGCGCGCGCCGTCGGCGATGTCGAGGGCTTCCTGGTGGTGCCCGACCAGCTTCGCGCGCTGATCATCGCGGAGGCCGACCTGGGCGAACGCATCATGCGCGCGCTGATCCTGCGCCGCGTCTCGCTGATCCAGGCCGGCGCGAGCGGTGCGACGCTCATCGGCGCCGCGGGCTCCGCGTCGGTGCTGCGCCTGCAGAACTTCCTGCAACGCAACGGCCAGCCGCACCACGTGGTCACCGGCGAGGCCGACCCCGTCGCCGCGCAGCTGCTCGTGCAGTACGGCGCGTCCAGGGCCGAGACGGTGGCCGTCACGCCCGACGGCACGGTGCTGGTCGATCCGAGCGAGACGCAGCTGGCCACCGCGCTGGGCATGATCGACGACCGCGTCTGCGAGCGCATCTTCGACGTGCTGGTGGTGGGCGCCGGGCCGGCGGGGCTGTCGACGGCGGTGTACGCGGCGTCCGAGGGGCTGCGCGTGGCGGTGGTCGACTGCCGCTCGTTCGGCGGCCAGGCCGGCGCCAGCGCGCGCATCGAGAACTACCTGGGCTTTCCCACCGGCATCTCGGGCCAGGCGCTGGCGGGGCGCGCATTCATCCAGGCGCAGAAGTTCGGCGCCAAGATGATCATCCCGGCCGAGGTGGTGTCGCTCGACTGCTCGAAGGCGGAGAGCGAGGGCGTCTTCGCGATCCACCTGGCCGACGGCCGCCGCCTGCGCGGGCGCAGCCTGGTGTGCGCCAGCGGCGCGCGCTACCGGCGGCCGGCCCTGGGCCGCATCGAGGAGTTCGAGGGCCGCGGCGTCTGGTACTGGGCCTCCGGGCTGGAGGCCAAGATGTGCGCCGGCTGCGAGATCGTGCTGGTGGGCGGCGGCAACTCGGCGGGGCAGGCGGCGGTGTTCCTGTCGGCGCACGTTGAGAAGGTGCACATGATGATCCGGGGGCCGGGGCTGGCGGCCAGCATGTCGCGCTATCTCATCGATCGCATCGAGGCCGCGCCCAACATCCAGCTGTGGACCAACACCGAGCTGGTGGAGCTGCAGGGCCAGCTGCCCTCGGGGCTGTCCAGCGTGAAGTGGCGCCAGGGCGGCAAGGACGGGCAGGTGCACGAGCGCGAGCTGCGCAACGTGTTCCTGTTCGTCGG
>DATCRO010000115.1:0-4003 GCA_036569025.1 Burkholderiaceae bacterium | reverse complement strand
GGGTTACGCCTGCGGCTAACCCGCCCTACGCGAGAGCCGCGGGCGGCGTCGCCGATTGCGCGCCCGAGGCGGGCGCCGCGGTCGCGGCGGTCACGACGTTCGCCGTGGCCACCGGCGCCAGGCTCGCGCGCAGCGCATCGGCCGTCAGCGGCTCGGGCACGTGGTAGTGGAAGCCCTGCGCCCAATCGACGCCCAGCTCGCGCAGCAGGCCGGCGACGGCCTCGGTCTCGACGAACTCGGCCACCACCGGCTTCTTGAGCAGGCGCGCCATCTCCGTCATCGAGCGCACCATGCCGCCGTGCACGAGGTCGGTGTCCATGTCGCGCACGAACATGCCGTCGATCTTGATCGTGTCGAACGGCAGCTGGCGCAGGTAGGTGAACGACGCGAAGCCCGAGCCGAAGTCGTCCAGCGCGAAGCGGCAGCCCAGGCGGTGCAGCGCCTGCATGAACTCGCCGGCGCTCTGCAGGTTGACGATGGCCTCGGTCTCGGTGATCTCGAAACACATCAGGCGGCCCGGCACGCCGAACTCGCGCAGCGTGTCGCCCACGTACTGCGCCAGGCCCGGCTCGCGGATCGAGACGGCCGACAGGTTGATCGCCACCTGGTCGATGCGGTCGTGCGTGTCGGGCATCGAGCCCAGCAGGCGCGCGACCTCGCGGATCATCCAGCGGTCGAGCTCGCCGATCAGGTGGTAGCGCTCGGCCGGCGCGATGAACAGGCTGGGCAGCACCAGCTTCTGGCGACGCGGATCCCACAGGCGGATCAGCGTCTCGATGTGCAGGCCGTGCACCTGGCCGTCGGCGGCGGCGGCCAGCGGAGTCAGGCGCTGGAAGTAGGCGCGGAACTCGTTGCGCTTGAGCGCGTCGACCAGCACCAGCGCCCAGTTGACGGACTCGCGGTGGCCGTCGCCTTCCAGCAGCGACGAATCGTGGACGCGGATCGAGCCGCGGCCCTCGCGCTTGGCGAGGTAGGCGGCCTCGTCGGCCACCAGCATCAGCTGGTCGAACGAGACGATGTCGCGCTCGATGCGCACGACCGCCACCGAGGCGGCCATCTTGAAGCTGCGCTCCTCCCAGAGGAACTCGAAGTCGGCGAGCTGGTCGAGGATGCGACGGGCCAGCGCCGGGCCGCCGTCGGGGCCGCAGTCCTCGATGACCACGCCGAACTTGTCGCCGCCCAGGCGCGCGAAGAAGTCGGTGCGATCCAGCAGGCCCGAGACGACCTCGGCGAACTGGCGCAGCAGCTCGTCGCCCGCGATGCAGCCGCAGGTCTCGTTGACGAGGCGGAACTGGTCGATGTCGATCAGCAGGAAGACGGCATCGCACTCGGCGCGCTGCACGCGCGCGAGCAGCTCGGACACGTGCGCGTCGAGCGCGCCGCGGTTGTACAGGCGCGTGACGAAGTCGTGCGTGGCCAGGTAGTTCAACCGGTCCTGCATGTAGCGCCGCTCGTTGATCTCCTGGCGCAGGTGGCGGTTGGCGATCGTCAGTTCGGCGGTGCGCTCGCGCACCTTTTCCTCGAGCCCGTGATTGAGCTCGCGCAGCTGTTCGAGCAGGTTGCGCCGTTCCAGCTGGTAGCGCACCCGGGCGCGCACCTCGTCGGCGTTGATCGGCTTGGAGATGTAGTCGCTGCCGCCGACGGCGAAGCCCTGGCTCACGTCGTCGGTGCGGGCGGTGACGAAGATGACGGGGATGTCGGCGGTGGCGGCGTCGGCCTTGAGCCGGCGGCAGACCTCGAAGCCGTCCATGCCCGGCATCATCACGTCCAGCAGCACCAGGTCGGGCCGGCCGCGGGCCGCGAGTTCCAGTGCGCGGGCACCGGACGTGGCGGCCATCAGCTCGCAGTGCTCTTCACCCAGCGTGGCGCTGAGCACGTCGATGTTGTGCGGCGTATCGTCGACGATCAGGATTTTCGACACTCTTGCGGACACTGCCACCCACTCCCGCTTGATCCGCCGGGGGTCCCGTGCGGTCTGACCCGAGTGTAAACACATGTTCCGCGGCCGGTCGGCCCGATTTGTACGCAGATTCGTGCAATGCGCCACGCCCGCGAGGGGCCGGCGCCACGCGGTATCGGACGGAGCGCCCGCGAGCGCGCGCGGCGACGCGTGTCCTCGCGCCGCGCCAAGGCGCAATTGCCTTTCGAGGTGTCAACCGCCGGTGGGCTGATCGCTCGTTCTTCCGACATCCAGCTGCGCCAGCAGCGCCTCGACACGCTCCTCCAGCAACTGGAAATCGTAGGCCTGCGCCGCCTCGTCGAACGACTGCCAGCGCGCCCGGCCGATCGCCTCGGGCGTGATCGTCTCCATCAGCCGCGCCACCGCGGCGAGCTGGCCGCTGGAGGCCGCGGACGCCAGCGCCCGCAGGGGTTCGCGCAGGCCGGGCGAGAGGCTGTCGGCCAGCGGCACCGCGGCGCCTGCGTCGGCCTCGCCGGACGCGCCGGCCGGATGCAGCCGCACGCCGGCATGATCGACCAGCGCGCGGTAGACCTCGTGGAACGGATAGGGCTTGCCGATGAAGTCCTGGAAGCCCGCCTCGATGTAGAAGCGGCGCTCGTGTTCGAGGCTGGATGCCGACACCGCCACCACCGGCAGGTCGCGCGTGAACGGATCGGCGCGCAGCCGCCCGATCATCTCGACGCCGTCCATGTGGGGCATTCGGATGTCGCTGAAGACGATGTCGAAGCGCTCGGCGCGGCAGCGCGCGAGGCCCTCCTGGCCGTCGAAGGCCTGCATGACGGTGCAGCCCGCACCGCGCAGCAGGTTCACGAGCACGTCGCGGCTGTGCGGGTCGTCCTCGATCACCAGCACCGTGCAGGGCGTGGCCTCGTCCAGCACCTGCGCGCCCGCGCCCACCGCGGCCGCCGCCGACGACAGCCGCCCCGTCGGCAACGGCAGCCAGAAGCGCACCTGCGTGCCGCTGCCCGGCGTGCTGGCGAGGGTGAGGTCGCCGCCCATCGCGCGGGCCATGTCGCGCGACAGCGCCAGGCCCAGGCCCGTGCCGCCCTTCTCCTGGCCGGCCGCGCCCTGGCGGAAGGGCACGAACAGGTCGGCGATGTCCCCGGGCGCGATGCCCGGGCCCGTGTCGCTGACTTCGAACCAGATGCGCTCGGCGTGCTGTGGGTCGCGCCACACGTGCAGCCCGATGTGCCCGCGCTCAGTGAACTTCAGCGCGTTGCCGAGCAGGTTGGCCACGATCTGCCCCACCTTGTTGCGGTCGCCCTCGACCACCGTCGGCGCCGCCAGCGTCAGCTCGCTCTGCAGCACCAGGCCCTTGCCGCGGGCATGCGCGCCGTACAGCGAGTCGAGGTCGCGCAGTTCCTGCAGCAGGTCGAACGGCGCACTGAGCACCTGCAGGCTGCCGGACTCGATCTTGGCCAGGTCGAGCACGTCGTTGATCAGCCCCAGCAGCCGGTTGCCCGCGCTGTGGATGACGCGCAGCCGCGACTGCGCCTCCTCGGGCAGCTTGCGGTCGGCCATCAGCAGCTGCGTGAACCCCAGCACGGCGTTCAGCGGCGTGCGGATCTCGTGGCTCATGTTGGCCAGGAACACGCTCTTGCTGCGGTTGGCGCGCTCGGCCTCCTCCTTGGCGGCTTCCAGCGCGGCGATCATGCGCCGGCGCTCGCTGACGTCGCGCAGCACGGCCTGCAGCAGGCTGTGGCCGTTGTGGCGGAACAGGCTGATCGTGATCTCGGCGTCGAACTGGGTACCGTCCAGGCGCTGGCAGCGCCATTCGAACGTCTTCATGCCGCCCTGCCTGATGCCGGCCAGGTGCAGCGCGGCGAGCGTGGCGGAGTCCTGGCCGTTGGCCTGCTTGTCGGGCGCGAACAGCGCCATGCCCTGGCCCAGCAGGCCGCCGCGCGTGCCGGCGCCCAGCATCTCGGCGGCGCGCCGGTTGCAGTCGATGATGACGGCGTGGCGGATGATCAGGATCGCGTCGCCCGCCGTCTCGAAGGTGGCGCGGAAGCGCGCCTCGCTGGTCTTGAGCGCGAGGTTGGCGGC
>DATCRO010000114.1:0-3636 GCA_036569025.1 Burkholderiaceae bacterium | reverse complement strand
GTCTTGGCCTTGTTCGACGCCTCCAGAGCCTCGTGGGCGCGCCGCTCGGCGTCGGCCAGGAGGCGCGCCGTGATGTCGCGCAGCACCATGGTCGTGAGCACGCCGTGGTCCATCTGCAGGCGCGACAGCGACACCTCGATCGGGAACGCGCGGCCGTCGCGCCGGTGGCCGGTCAGCGCCTGCAGCGCGCCGGGCCGGGCCGGGACGCCGGCCGGCACGGACTCGGGGCCGTCGGCGATCTCGAGCTTCGCGACGAAACGATCGATCGGGCAGCCCAGCGCCTCGGCGGCGGACAGGCCGAACATCGACTCGGCGGCCTCGTTGAACAGCACGATGCGGCGCTGCTCGTCGACGGTGACCACCCCCTCGCTGACCGCGTGGATCAGGCGCTCCATGCGCAGGTCGGACGCGGCCTGCATGCGCACGCTGCGGCGCACGAACAGCAGCCCGGTGATCGTCAGCAGCGCGGCGATGCAGGTGTTCAGGCCCAGCAGCAGGTGCTGCGTCGTGCGCGAGGCCTCGCCCAGCTCGGCCGAGAAGCGGCTGGTCAGGACGGTCAGTCGCGCATTGAGCTCGCGCGACTGCCGGAACGTCGCCGCCAGCTCCGGCGAGCCGGTGTCGCCCGCACGGATGCGTTCGTGCGCGCGATCGACCAGCGCGCGCATCTGCTGGATCGTGCGATCGCCCTCGGTCCACGTCGCGATCGTGCGCGACATGAACGGCACGTGCTGGAACCAGCGGAACATGAAGATCAGCCCGTCGATGTCGTCGGGATGGTTGCCGCCGTCCAGGAAGCCCTGGCGGGCGGCAGCGATGTCGGGGTGGGGCCGCTGCAGCGCCTCGCGCGCGGCGCGGTCGCCCAGGGGGTACGCCAGCGCCGACGCGAAGCGCGCGTAGTCGACCTCCTGGTGCGTGTCGGCGTAGTCGAGCAGGTGGATCTGCGCGTCCTTCTGGGCCTTGGAGTACAGGCTCTCGCCGCCCACGTAGGCGCGCACCGTCGACAGCAGCTGGATGCTGATCGCGGCCACGGACGCCTGCAGGATCGTCATGGCGACGAACACCGCGACGATCGGCCAGTAGCGCGGCAGTCGGGGCATCGAGCGGAGCTTGTTGAGTCGCTTCATGGGGTGGCACATCCGGCCGCCGCACGGCCCAGCAGCTCGCGCATGGGGCGTTTTCGTACCGGCTCGGAGTCAGGGGGACCGCCAGCGGGGCGGCTCGGATCGAGCTTGCGAACCATCGTGCCTGATGAGCGCCCGTCCAGCGAGGGGAACCCTCCCTGCCGGCGCGTAGGGAGATCTCGACACGTGCGGGCGGCGGGCGCGGGCCGACCATGAACGCGGTCGGGCCCGCACTGCCGTGCAAGCCACCACCGCCGCAAGCTCAACCGGCCCCGTCCTGGTCGTCGACCAGCCGCCGGTAGACGCGCACGTCGTCGACGCTGCAGCGCTTCGGATATGCGTCGCCAGGCGGCGTCCGCTCCGGCAGTTCGTACAGCCCGAGCATGAGCTGCATCCGATAGCCCGGCGATTGCCGGCCGGTCCCGACGAACTCGTCGTCGACGAAGAAGCGCACCGACGCCGGTGTCCATTCCGCGGCATGGACATGGAACTGCGCGGTGCCGACCGGGAGGGAAATCTGCCACGGCCCTTCCTGGCGTCTCGCGCAGGCGCGACGAAAAAAGCGCCCCGCGACGTCGCAGACGCGGAGCGCCAACCCATGCGCCCGGGAGAAGACGGACCCGGCGCCCTTCGAGCCACGGATGAAGCGGGACGGGCGCCCGCTATCCGTGCACCATCCGCAGCGGCCCGCGCGCGGTGGGCGGCACGCCCGGCCCGCTCAGCCGCAGGACGCACTCGATCGTCCCCCAGCCCCGCCGCGGGCGACCGCCCTCGTCGGCGGGCCGGAAATGCAGGCGCCGCAACGCCTGCATCAATGCGCCGTCCAGCACCACGTTCTCTGCCTGCAGGCCGCTCGGGCGCGACAGCTGCACGTCGAGCACCCGGCCATCGGACTCCACGAGCACCTCGAAATGGGCCGTGACCAGAGGCGAGCTCTTCACGAAGGGGCTGTACGGAACGCCGGTCATGATGACCTCCTTCGTCGTCAGAACGAGTAGCCGACCGAGACCATGTAGGTGCGGCCGAACAACGGCCGGCCCATGATGGCGCCGCCGCTGCCCTGCCCCGAGCCCGAGACGCGCGGGTTGCCCTCGGTCAGGCCCAGCGTGTCGGTCGCGTTGTTGACGGCCAGCCGCAGGTCGACGCCGTTGGCCAGGCTGGCCGAGGCCCCGAGGTCCAGCGTGTCGTAGGCCGGCAGCGGCTGCAGGTTCTGTGGGTCGCTGTAGCGCTGGCCCACGTGCGTCCAGGTGCCGAACAGGCGGAAGGCGCCGAAGTCGGTCGGGATGCGGTACGACGGCGTCAGGCGCAGCTCGACCTTGGGCACGCGCTGCACGTCGTTGCTGCTCAGGTTGCCCGAGTCGACGTAGCGGCCGCGTGCGAAGTCGCCCGAGAACGCCACGTCGAAGTTGCGCACCGGCCGCAGGTTGACCTCGAACTCCAGGCCGGTCGACTGGGTGGTCGCGCTGAAGCTGCTGCTGCCCGTGCCCACCTGGAACTGCTGGAACTGCGAGTTCCTGAGCTTGTTGGTGTAGATCGACAGGTAGGCCGTGTACAGCGAGGTCACCGCGTTGAAGCCCAGCTCGGCCTGCGAGATGCGCTCGATGCCGTTGCCCGTCAGGCCGCTGCGCACGTCGTCGAACATCGGCAGGTGCGCGCCGCTGTTCAGGCGCACGAAGGTGCTGAACTGCTTGCTGAGGTCGTAGTTGGCGCCCAGCGTCCACGAGGTGGCGTGGCCCGTCCAGTGGTAGACGGTGTTGCCGCCGCCGAAATAGGCCAGGCTGTTGTCGTACAGGGTCAGCGGGTTGCCGTCCAGGTCGCCGGTCTGGATGTTGCGCGACGTGCCGTCGATGCGCTCGTTCTCGAAGCGCGTCCCGGCATCCACACGCAGCGCGTCGGTCAGCTTCCATTCGTCCGCGAGGTAGGCCGCGGTGTTGGTGCCGTTCCAGGTGCCGTCGAAATCGAAGTTGAAGGCCGAGGACGTCATGCCGTGGTTGGACGCGAGCACCCCGTTGTCGAGCTTGACGTCGACCAGCCGCGGGCGCGCGTCGAGCGTGACCAGTTCCTGGTTGCCCAGGTACCAGAGGTCGCGCGACGAGTAGTCGGCGAAGTACGCGCCGACGGTCAGCGTGTTGCCCTTGAACAGCTCGCCGCTGACGTGCGTCTCGTCGGTGAAGGACTGGATGTGCTTGTCGACCGACCACGGCTCGATCTGCGCCACCATCATCGAGGTGTCGGTGATGGCCGCGCCGCTGCTCGTGAAGCTGGCCGTGCCCCCGGTGGCCGGCGCGCCCGCCGCGGCGACGACGGCCGGATCGTTGTTGGCCGCGGTCACCTGGCTCGCGATGTAGGCCGCGAGCGTGGTCGGCACGCCGCCGTTGACCAGGCCGTAGGTGGGCACGCTGCCGGAGGTGTAGCTGTTCTTGCTGTTCAGGCTCCAGCTGCCGATCTTCTGGTCCAGGGTCGCGCCGAAGGTGGTCAGGCTGGGGCCGCGGCCGCGGCCCATGTCGATCTGGAC
>DATCRO010000113.1:0-2833 GCA_036569025.1 Burkholderiaceae bacterium | reverse complement strand
TAGAAGAAGGCCGGGTCGGGATTGAGCTGGAACGGGGAGCCCGTGAGGCCGAAATGCTTCTCGTACATGGACTCAGTATTGCACCCGCAGGCCGGCGAAGGCCTGGTTCTCGCGCACTTCCGAAGTGGTCGACGCCGAATTGAGCACGACGTGGGAGGCGAAATGCCGCAATCCCGCCGACAGCGTGGCGCGCGGCCCCAGGCGCTGGGTCAGGCTCAGCGTGCCGGCGAACTGGCGCTGCGAATCGCCCGAACGTGTCCCGAGCGCCTCGATGGTGCTCCACTCGACCTCGGCGGCGCCCGACGTCCGGGGCGTCAGCCGGTGGTACAGGCCCAGCGAGCCGCCCCACTGGCGGCTGTCGAAGGTCAGGCCGGGCGTGACGCTCGCACTGCCGGCCAGCGTCGTGGCCTTCTGGTACCAGCCCGAGGCGTAGAACGTGTTGCGCTGCCCGCTGTAGATCAGGTTCAGCTGCGCGCGCGTGGCCAGCTGCGCCGACTCCGACGTGACCTGCTGCGGCTGCGTGAACGAGCCGGGAAGGTTGCGCGTGAGCATCAGGTCGTCGACCGCCTGGTCGCTGTTGCCGCCGGGCAGGTCGGGCGTGCGGCTGCTCAGGATGGCGCCGAGCAGCAGCGCCGGATCGCTGTCCGGACCGTTCAGGCCGAAGGCGGTGGGCGAGGCCTGCGCCGCGCGGGTCAGCGAGAAATCGACCGCGCTGCGGGGCAGTCGGTCGTGGAAATGCAGGTTGAAGCCGGTGCCGAAGTAGTGGTGCTGGGCCCCCAGGTCGAACGTGGTGCGCGGCGACGGCCGCCACTGCATCACGCCGCCATAGGTGGTGTCGTCGTGCGTCGTGCCGCCGAAGACCGCGTGCTCGCGGCCGCCGATGACGCCCAGCATCACGTCGGGGTCGGGCGCCGCCGAGAGCGTGGCCTGCAGCGAATCGGTCCGGAGCACGGAGGCGCTGTCACCCTGGTAGGTGGTGTCCTCGTGCAGGCCGTCGATCTGCACGCCCAGCGGCGTGGGCTTGCGCACCAGGGTGAAGACGTCGTGCTGGTACGTCGAGCCGTCGGGGGCGGTCTCGGCCTTGTCGGTGTGGTTGCGCGTGATCGTCGTGTCGCTGCGCAGGCGGGCGCTCAGCGTCTGCGAGAAGTCGTGCGCGAGGTACGGGCTGGCGCGCAGGCTCACCGACGAGACGGTGTTGGACGTCGACGTCTCGGACTGCGCCGCGAGCGGGTCGGCGCGCGTACGCGAGGCCGACAGGTCGCCATCGAAGTACAGCCACTGCTCGGCCAGCGTCGAGGTCAGGTCGAGGTGGCCGCGCGGCAGCACGCGTGCAGGCTCGGAATGGCGGGCGTAGGCGAAGAAGTCCAGGCCGACGTCGCCCTGGAGGCTGACGCGCGCGCCGCGGCTGCGCACGATGAGGCCGGCGTTGGCCTCGCCGATCACGTCCTTGCGCTTGTCGCCCCGCGAGGCGAGTTCGGCGTTGTCGGTGGCCACGGCGCTGACGCCCAGCGTCGGTTCCACCGGCGGCGCCGTCGCGGCCCGGGCGGCGACGGCGATCGTCAGCAAGGCCAGCCCGCCCGCGCCCGCGCCCGCCCGCGCGAGCCGCGGCGCGCGCGAGGCTTCAGGTTTCGTAGTAGCCATACGCGCCCGGATCCGGCAGCGAGGAGCGATTCAGCACGGTCGAGACCAGCGGACACGCGTCCACGGCGTCGAACGCCTGCGTGACGGTGCGCGAGTCGGCCTGGTCGGCCTGGACGACCATGATCACCTGGCCGACGCGCGAGGCCAGGTGGCGGGCGCCGCTGGACAGCAGGATCGGCGGGGCGTCGAAGATCACCAGGCGGTCGGCATAGCGCTCGGACAGCTCGGTCAGCAGGCGGTCGATGTAGGCGCTGGACAACAGCTCCGACGACTTGTGCGACTGCTTGCCCGCGGGCAGCAGCGACAGCTTGGGCACGTTGGTGCGCAGCAGGACGTCGGACAGGTCCAGCTCGGGGCGCGCCGCGAGGTCGAGCAGGCCCGGGCCCGGCTCGATGCCGTAGCGCTCGAGCACCGACGGCCGCAGCACGTCGGCGTCCACCAGCAGCGCGTGGAAGTCGACCTCCATCGCCATGCTCATCGCCACGTTCATCGAGAAGAAGGTCTTGCCCTCGCCGGCCGAGGCGCTGGTGACCAGCACCAGGTTGCGCCGCAGGCCGCGCGCGCCGGCGTCCTCGACGTTCTTGAGCACCGCCTGCTTGATGACGCGGATCTGCTCGGCCAGCACGCGGTCCGACAGCATCGGCGTGAGGTAGCCCAGGGCGGCGAGGCGGTCCAGGTCGATCGTGACCTCGCGCGAGGTCTTGCCGATGGAGCGGTCGTTGGCGGGCTCCGCGACCGGGGCTTGCGGCGCGGGCGCGTCGACCACCCGCATCGCCGAGGCCCCGTCGGCCGCGGGTTCGAGGGCGGCGGTGGGCACCTGGATGCCGGCACGGCGCAGCTCCTCGAGGCGTCGCGTGGCTTGTTCGATGAGGTTCATGGTCGGCACGCGATCACAGGATGTGGCCCAGCCGCTTGGTGACGAGGACGATCCACACGCCCTGCACCGCGAAGAAGACGGCCATCACCAGGACGACCCGCTGCAGGTCGCGCCGGCGAGCGGCCGCCAGGGCCGACGTGGTGACGCTGCTGATCATGCCGATCACGGGCCGCCTGGTGGCGACCTCGAGCTGGCGCGGCGTCGAGAAGGTGGGATAGATCAGGCTCAGCGCCCAGGCCAGGCCCAGGCCGACGGCCAGCGCGGCCAGCATCGACAGCGTGGCGAGCGCCGTGCGGTCCGGGAACACGGCCTTGG
>DATCRO010000112.1:0-12074 GCA_036569025.1 Burkholderiaceae bacterium | reverse complement strand
GTCGCCGCGACCGAGTTGTCCGTCGAGGTCGAGGACGAGGACGACGACGACGAGGTCGACGACGTGTCGGCCGGCATCGCGGCGGGCGCCGAGGTGGCCGGGTCGGTCGTGGTGGTGGTGGTCGTGGTCGACGTGTCGCTCGGCGCGGTGCTGTTGAGCGTGCTGGCCGGGTCGGTCGTCGTGGTCGTGCTGCTCGGCGCCGTGCTCGTGTCGGCGGCCGGCGTGGTCTGCGTGGTGGTCGTCGTGGTCGTCGACGCGTCGTTGTTGGTCTGGGCGACGGCCAGTCCGATGCCGGCCAGCAAGGCGGCAGCGGCGGCGACGGCAGACAACTTCTTCTGATAGCTTTGCATGATCTCTCCAGGTTGATGTGTTGCGGATCGGCAGCGCCGAGCCTTCTGGCGGAGAGGGTTGCAGCAAGTGCGGTGCCGCATCTGTAAGGAAACGCAGCGCACGTAACGCGGCGGCGGCGCTGTCGAGTTGTCCCGCGACGCCGCGCGGGCTCCCGATCTCTGCGAGCATGGCGGCTGTTCATCGGCCTCGACGCGGAGACAGTCCATGGAAATGACCCACGACCTGATCGTGATCGGCGGCGGCTCGGGTGGCGTGGCCGGGTCGCGGCGCGCGGCGGCGCACGGCGCGAAGGTCGCGATCGTGGAGGCCGACCGCTTCGGCGGCACCTGCGTGATCCGCGGCTGCGTGCCCAAGAAGCTGATGATGTACGCGGCCGGCTTCGCCCACCAGTTCAAGGACGCCGCCGGCTTCGGCTGGAGCGACGTGCAGGCGCGCTTCGAGATGTCGCGCTGGGCCGACGCGAAGAAGCGCGAGATCGACCGGCTCGAGAAGATCTACGACGACATGCTGGTCAACGCGGGCGTCGAGATCGTGCGGGGACGCGGTCGCTTCGTCTCGGCGAGCGAGGTCGACGTCGACGGCCGCCGGCTGGCGGCGCCGCGCATCCTCGTGGCCACCGGCGGCGCGCCGGCGTCCGAGGCGATCCCCGGTCTGGCTTCGGCGATGACCTCCAGCGAGGTGCTCGACCTGCGCGAGGTGCCCGAGTCGCTGCTGGTGATCGGCGGCGGCTACATCGCGGTGGAGTTCGCGAGCATCCTGGCCGCGCTGGGCAGCCGCGTGACGCTCGCCTATCGGGACAAGTGGCCCCTGCGCGGGTTCGACGACGAGCTGCGTGGCCGGCTTGCGCTGGCGCTCGGCGAGCGCGGCATCGCGATGGCCTGCGGCACGCCGCTCGTACGGCTGGAGCGCGACACCGAGGGCTTCGCACTGCACCGCGCCGACGGCAGCGTGCTGCGCGCGTCAGCCGCGCTCAACGCCACGGGCCGCAGGCCGAGCACCGCCGGACTGGGGCTCGCCGAGGTCGGCGTGCAGCTGAACGCCAAGGGCGCGATCGTCGTCGACAACGAGAGCCGCAGCACGGCGCCGACGATCTGGGCCGTGGGCGATGTCACGGATCGCGTCAACCTGACGCCGGTGGCCATCGCCGAGGCGCGCGCGTTCGCGGACACCGAGTTCGACAAGGACCCCAAGCGCGTCGACCACCGGGTCGTCGCCAGCGCGGTGTTCACCGACCCGCCGATCGGCACGGTCGGCATGACCGAGCAGCAGGCTGCGCTGCGCGGCCCGGTCGACATCTACGCGGCCGACTTCCGCCCGATGAAGGAGGCCTTCATCGGCGGCAGCCAGCGCGCGTTCATGAAGCTGGTGGTCGACGGCCTGTCGCAACGCGTCCTGGGCGTGCAGATGATCGGCCCCGAGGCACCCGAGATCGTGCAGAGCCTGGCCGTGGCGGTGACCTGCGGCGCGCGCAAGAGCGACTTCGACCAGACGATCGCGGTGCATCCGACGCTGGCCGAGGAGTTCGTGCTGATGCGCACGCCGGTGCGGCGTCTCGCGCAGGCGGTGCAGCCGCCGGCGGCGCCGGTGGCGGCGGGCTAGGCGCCCGCCTGTTGCCTCGGCGTGACCGCCCGCTCGACCAGCGCGAACACGCCCTGCACCGCCAGCGCCAGCACGGCCGCGGGCACGGCGCCGGCCAGCAGCATCGCGTAGTCGTTGAGTGCCAGGCCCGTGACGATGCGCTCGCCCAGGCCGCCGGCGCCGACGAAGGCGGCGATGGTGGCGGTGCCCACGGTGATGACGGCCGCGGTGCCGATGCCGGCCATGATGGTGGGCAGCGCCAGCCGCACGTCGACGGCCTCCCAGCGTTGCGCCGGCGTCAGGCCCAGCGCGGTGCCGGCCTCGCGCAGGCCCGCCGGCACGCCCAGCAGGCCGGTGGCGGTGTTGCGGGCGATCGGCAGCAAGGCGTACAGCGTCAGCGCCACCAGCGCCGGCGCCGTGCCGATGCGACCGAGCAGCGGGATCAGCATCGCCAGCAGCGCCAGCGACGGCACCGTCTGCAGCACGCCGGCCGTCGCCATGATCGGCCCTTGGCTGCGTGGATACGCGGCGGCCGCGGCGCCCAGCGGCACGCCCAGCAGCGTGGCGCAGCCCACGGCCACCGCCACCAGCAGCAGGTGCTGGCCCAGCAGGCGCGCGAGGTCGCCCGCGAACAGCCGCGAGACGAAGCGGCCGCGCAGCGCGCCTTCCTGGCTCGCGCCGGTGACCGCCGTCGGCGTGGCGTCGATGCGGCCGGCGAGGAAGTCCCTGGCGATCGCGTCGAAGGTCTCGTGGCGCAGCTCGGCGCGGCCGTTCATCGCGATCATCGTCGCGGCCGGGATGCGGCCGGCCAGCGCCTGCAGCGCCTGCCACTGCGCGGGGTGGCGCGTGACGGCGTCGAGGCGGTACAGCAGCATCGCGTCGTAGTGCGGGAAGTAGTCCTTGTCGTCGGCCAGCACGCGCAGGTGGCGCGGCGCGATCTGGGCGTCGGTCGTGTAGATGTCGGTGACGGCGATCTTGCCGCTGGCCATCGCGTCGTACGACAGGCCGTGGTCGATGCCGACCGGGTGCAGCGCGAGCCCGTATTTCTGCGCGAGGCCCGGCCAGCCGTCGGCGCGGCCGAGGAACTCGTGCGACAGGCCCATCACGACGTCGGGGTGATCGGCGAGGTCGCTGATCTTCGTGATGTGCAGGCGCTCGGCCTCGTCGGCGGGCATCGCCAGCGCGTAGCCGTTCGAGAAGCCCAGCGGCACCGCCAGGCCCAGGCCCTGCTGCGCGAGCTCCCTGTCGATCTGCTCGCGCGGCGCCGGCGTGCGGTGGCCCAGGATCTCCTCGTCGACCGTGCCCAGGTACTCGGGGTAGACGTCGATCGCGCCCGCCTTCAGCGCGGCCAGCACCACGGCGGTGTTGCCCAGGCCGGGACGGTGCTCGGCCGGCCCCGCGGCGGCGGCCGCCTGGCGCAGGATCTCGCCGAGGATGTACGACTCGGTGAAGCGCTTGGAGCCGACGATCAGCGCGCCCTGGGTGCTCGCGGACGCCGCCGAGGCCGGCGCGAGCGCGAGCTTGCGCGGCACGGCGTTGATGACGGGATCGGCGGCGTGGGCGGCCAGCGCGGCGAGCAGGCCGGCGGCGAGCGACAGCGAGGTGAGGAGGCGCCTGGCCAGTCTCATGGGGATGCGCGGCGGTGGGACAGGGGGGCTATCGTCGCACGGTCGCCCCCGGAAATCGCGTGCTGCGGGAAAATGCAGCATTCGCTTACCTGAATGTCGCGGCGACGCGGCACGTTCCCCCTTGCCTTCCGATCCCACCGATTCCCGTCCCCTGCAGTCCGGCGCCGCCGCGCTCAGCGATCTGGCGCAGCGCGAACGCTTTCTCTCCGCACTGGCCGAGGCGGTCGCCGACGGCAATGCGCAGCGCGTGCTCCTGAGCAAGCCGGTGGACAAGGGCGACGACCTCGAGCGCGTCACCGTGCGTCCGCTCGTGCTGCGCGGCGAGCGCGTGCTGTCGTTCGTCTTCAAGCACCGCACCAGGGACATCACGAAGAACGAGCCGGTCGACGCCGCGCTGGCGACGATCGCGGAGCTGCTCGGCGCGCGCTTCGCCCACGCGCACCTGTTCACGCGCGACGCCGAGCTGCAGCTCATGATGAGCCGCAAGGGCCGCTGGACGTTGCATCGCGCCAAGGCAAACACCACCGACGCGACGCGCCCCGCCGTCGCCGCCGCGAGCGACGACGCGCCCGCGCCGCACGATCGCCAGAAGCAGCGCTACGTGAGCCTGGACGCGCCTTTCCTCGTCGAACTGGGCGTCACCACCGCGCGCCACGAGCTGGTGCCGGCGATGGCGCGCAAGTGGAAGCAGATCAACAAGTTCGTCGAGGTGATGTCGCACGCGCTGGAGTCGGCCGGCGTGGGCGCCACCGCGCCGCTCAACGTCGTCGACTTCGGCGCGGGCAAGGGCTATCTCACGTTCGCGCTGCACGACTGGCTGCGCCGCCAGGCTGCGGGCGCGCCGCGCATGCTCGATGTCGTCGGCGTGGAACTGCGCCCCGACCTCGTCAAGCTGTGCAACGACGCGATCGGCAAGTGCCATCTCGAAGGCCTGCGCTTCGAGGCCGGCGACGTGAGCAGCTTCGTGCCGGAGCGCCTGGACGTGATGATCGCGCTGCACGCCTGCGACACCGCCACCGACCACGCGCTGCACACCGGCATCCGCGCCGGCGCGTCCATCATCATGTGCTCGCCCTGCTGCCACAAGCAGATCCGGCCCCAGATGCAGATGCCGTCGCTGCTCAAGCCGATGCTGCAGCACGGCATCCACCTGGGCCAGCAGGCCGAGATGGTCACCGACGGCCTGCGCGCGCTGCTGCTGGAGGCGCATGGCTACGACGCGCAGGTGTTCGAGTTCGTCGCGCTGGAGCACACCAGCAAGAACAAGATGATCCTGGCGGTGCGTCGCCCCGGGCCGCAGGACACGCCGCAGGCGATCAGGCGCCGTGACGACGTGCTCGCGCAGGTCGCGGAGCTCAAGCGCTTCTACGGGATTCGCGAGCATTGCCTGGAGACGTTGTTGGCCGAGCCGGCTTGAGTCTCGCCCAGCGTGGGGTCAGGTCTTGAACGTTGCGGGGTCAGGTCTTGAATCCTGCACTTTTCCGGTCTGCATGAGGGTTGGGTGAACTTGGCGGCGCATGGCACGCGCGAGGGCGCGGCGTCGTCAGTCGGCTGGCATCCGTTGCGACTTTCAAGACCTGACCCCGCAACGTTCAAGACCTGACCCCGGCGTGGGTTGGCGTCGTGAACGCCGCTGGCGCTTGGCTCAGTCCACCGGGTGCCGCCGGAACATCGCCAGCAGCAGCAGGTCGTAGACGATCTTGAGCGTCCCGCACGCAAGCAGGGGCGCCGCGAGGATGCCGCTGGCGAGCAGCCCGCCGCCGATGGTGGGCCCCAGCGCCGACGCGAGGCTGCGCGGCACGGCGGTGAAGCTCGCCGCGGCGGCGCGCTCGGGCGGCGTCACCACGGCCATCACGAAGGCGTTGCGCGCGGGCACGTCCATCGACGACAGCACGCTGCGAAGCAGCAGCAGCGCCAGCGCGACCGGCAGGCTGCTGGCCATCGACGCCGAGATCAGGAACAGGCTGGCCGGGATGTGCGTGAACACCATCGTGTTGACCAGCCCGATGCGGCGCGCGAGCACCGGCGCCAGCAGCTGCGAGGCCGTCATCGCCAGGCCCGACCAGAAGAAGAACTGGCCGGCGGCCGACAACGACAGCCCGAAACGCTCGAACAGCCACAGCGCCAGCATCGCGTTGACCAGCAGCCCGCCGGCAAACGAGTCGATGCAGAACAACGCGGCCAGGCGCACGACGATGCCGCGCGACGGGCCCAGCGGTTGCGGCGCGTCGGGGTTGGCGCCGGGGCTGGCCGCGTCAGCCGCGTGCTCCCGCTGCTCCTGCGCGATGAAGCCGCGGTAAAGCAGCGCGACGACCGCGCCGATCGCGGCGTACAGCACGAACATCACGCGCATCGCGTTCAGCGCCGAACCGCCCGTGTGCGCGCTCCACCACGCGGGCCACGCCGAGGCGAGCGCGCCCACGGCCGCGCTCAGGCCGCCGGCAAGCGCGTAGCGCGAGAACAGCGCGGTGCGCGCCCGGCTGCCCTCGGCCGCACGGGCCAGGCGCGCGTGCTCCAGCGGCAGGAACACGCTGACGTCGCCGGAGCTGGGGTTCAAGGTGCCGACGAACGCCACGAGCGCGAGCGGCCAGAACGCGTGCAACCCGGCGAAGCCCAGGCCGGTGGCCACCATCGTCAGCGCGGCCGCCAGCATCAGCCGCGAGGCCGCGAAGCGATGGCCCAGCGCGCCGACCGCGATGGTCGCCGCCGCCGAGCCGGCCAGCGTCAGGGTGCCCAGCAGCCCGATCTGCACGACGCCAAAGCCGAGCGCGCCAAGATAGGCCGGCAGCAGCACGGCCACGTAGCCGTCCGCGAAGCCGCGCAGCATGCGGCTGGCCAGCAGCCACGACGCCGACGGCTCGACGCCCTCGGGCAGCCACCAGGAAGGAGTTCGCATGTGGCCGATTGTGCGGTCAGGCCCGTCGTGCCGCGCCGAATGCCCGATTAACCGACCGAATTACACCGACGACGCGCGGCGTCCCATGAAGTGGGGGTTCGGCGGCTTGGTGGAACGCGGAGGGCATGGAACCATGTGTTGCGTTGGCTTCGCGTTGTCGCTCGGGGCGTCGTTCAGGTGAGCTGTCGTCGCGCCGGACCCGTTCGACGGTGCCGCGCGCCTTCATGCGAAGTCGTCGATTCAGGGAGAAAAGCGGATGGATTCGTTGATCGTGGCCGGTTCGCCGGCCGGGCATGCCGCGCGCCGACGCGTGCTGGCGACGCTCTTTCGCGCCGTCGCCGGCGCGGCGCTCGCCTCGGCGCTGCACGGGTGCGGCGGTGGCGGCAGCGGCGCCCCCGAGCCACCGCCGCCGGCCCCGACGCCGGCGCCCTCTCCCGCTCCGTCGGGCCCCATCGCAGCGCAGATGACGGTGCCGACGCCCGTCGGCTACGACGCCGAGCGCCTCGCGGCCTTCAACCGCCTCAACGAGATCCGCTTGTCGGCGGGGCTGGGCATGGTGGCGCAGAGCACCGCGATGGATCAGGCGGCGCAGGCGCATGCCGACTGGATGGTGGCCAATGATGTGTTCAGCCATGAGGAGCAGACGGGAACGCCAGGGTTCGTGGCCACCGACTGGCCGCTACGCGATGAGGCGTTCGGGTATGTGCCCGTCGGAGGCGGCGAAGTGATGTCCGCTCCCGCGCATGGCGCTGCAGGTGTCGATGGCCTGATCAACACCGTCTACCACCGCGCCGTGATGCTGGCGTTCGAGCCTGTCGACGTGGGCATTGGATGGTCGGGCGCCGCGGGGGCGCATGTTTCGATGCCATTGGTCATCGACATGACGCGTCCAGGTTCAGACTCCGTTCGAGGACTGGGACAAACGACACAGCCGACGATCGGTGGCATTGCCGTGTGGCCGCTTGATCACGCCAGCGGTGTACCGTTGCAGCTCGGACTCGAAAACCCGAATCCTGTACCAAGCCGGGACGTACTGTCACTGGGGACGCCAATGTCGGTCACGATCGATCGGCTGAAGACCATCTCGACAATGAGCTTTGTTCTGAGCGAGAGCGGCACCGGCACCGTCATTCCAACTCGATTGATTTCCAATCAGACTGATCCGAACTTCCTTGTCCCACCTTCGTTCGTCGCTGCTGTTCCGCTTGTCGTTCTGAATCCCAATACGACCTACAACGCGACCTTCTCGGGAATTACCACGTCGCTCGAAGGCACCTTGACGAATGTGAATCGAACCTGGTCCTTTACGACTGCGGCGCATTGAGACGTAGCATTCTTAGCGGATCGTCTGACAGTCGTTGAACGCACCGGCGCGAAGGTAGGTCTGAAAGTTCTGCGTCCAAGATCCCAATAGTCCGTTGGAGAAGCGACTGCCATCTGAGCAACTGGCCGTTGTTCCGTCAGAGCACGTGCATTGGCTCGTCGTTGCTGGGATTTCATTCGCCAACTGAGGCAGTGACGGCAGACCCACCGCTTCTAGGGTGGCGGCCGAACCCTGAGGAACGGTTACCTTCAAGTGTGGATTGGACGATTCCCAAAGGCCGATGACCCAGCCGAAGCCTCGCCCTGGCCCGAACGTCTGTGTGACCGAAACGGTATTGCCATTGATGACATACGGTGGATCGACCTTGAACCATCCTGCGTCCACCTCGAACTCCACGCCCGGCAGGCAGTCGTGATGGCAGGGATGATTCATCGGGAAGGTGAAGCTGAGCGTGATCGTGACCGGGACGCTGCTGCGATTGATGAATTCGTCGGGACGGACGGGGCTACGCGTGCCCGTTGATTCAGCAATGAAGTCGAAGCCCCAATACGCGTAGCCGCTCGGTGGAACGCCGCCCAGCGGGCCATCGTACAGAGGCAGCGCCGGATCATTCGTCGGCGGTGGCGCGGCTGGCGCCCCCGCCACCGCCGTCGCACACGTACTGTCCGCATCCCTCGGCCTGCAATCACTCGGCCTCACGGTCGTCGACGCCCCGCCCGCCGCATGCGCCAACGACGCCCCTTGCATCGCTGCGGCGAACCACAGCACGCACCTTCTTCGCCTGCTCGAAGCCGACATGTTCAAACCTGCACTCGCTTCTGATCGTTCTTGCAGCCGCAACGGCGACGACGTCGACGCGGCACCCTTCGAACGATTCTGTGGCGGCCTTCGCTGGACTGCCCCGCGCCAAATGCTCGATTTCCGGCCCGATTCGCGGCGACAGGATGGCGTGCGAATGCCAGCTCCGCGCGGCGATCATGTGCGCGTCGCGAAACTGGATGCGCGACCCCTCGCTCCAGCCCGCACCCCAGTTGACGCACTGCAACACGAAGCGCAAGATGCGCGCTGTCGGGCCCTTGGTGGCCGCAGACAGTGAGTCCAACTTGCGTACCTCTCGCATCGCCGGCGCCTCGTGCGCCGCATCGGTCGCCTCGACATCCCCGAGCGACCCGACGCTCGCCCATCGCGGCGAGCGCGTGACGTCGTTGCCCGTCGCCGTGGCGATCCTCGGCGACACGCATGCACCCCCAGGCCTTCGACACCTGCGCCTCGCGCCGGAGCGGGCCTGATCCCACACTCACCGTTCCCTCATCGAACGCTTCGGTGCGCGGCCTCGTGCTCGCGTGCATGCGTGCGCCTGCGAGTCGCCATGACGGCGATGCCGGGGTCGTGCGCGTGCGCGTGACGCGCGGGGGCGCGGGCCGCACGCATCGCGCCGGCGCGTCGCCGTGCGCCTGTCCGTCCGAGGGCCGCCTGGCGGGACTCCAGCGACCGGCATCGCGCCAGGATCGCGGCCCGCACGCGCCAGGACACAACTAGACGAGTGACGACACTCGAGGAAGGAAACCATGTTCTCCGACTTCTTCCACAGTGGCTGGACGCCTGCGTCCGCCACGCTCGCCGCGATCGGCATGGGACTGGCGGTCCTGCTGCTGCTCTGGGCGATCGCCTGGCTCACCGGCGCGGTGCGCTACATCCCCAACGACCGCATCGGCGTCGTCGAGAAGCTGTGGAGCGGCAGCGGCTCGGTCAAGCAGGGCCTGCTCGCGCTCTCGGGCGAAGCCGGCTTCCAGCCCGAGCTGCGCCGCGGCGGCTTCCACTTCTTCGCGCCGCTCCAGTACCGCGTGCACATCTGCCCGATGGTGTCGGTGACGCAGGGCAAGATCGGCTACGTGTTCGCGCGCGACGGCGTCGACCTGCCCGCGGGCCAGACGCTGGCCGACAACGCGACGATCACCAATTTCCTGGACGTGCGCGCCTTCCTCGCGGGCGGTGGCCAGAAGGGCCCGCAACGCAAGATCCTGCGCGAGGGCACGCACATCATCAATCCGGCGCTGTTCGTGGTGATGACCGAGGAGACGACGTACTCGATGACGATGGACGCCACCGAGCGCGAGTACTACCAGAAGATGCGCGAGCTGCTCGACCAGCGTCGCGGCTTCTCGCCGCTCGTCATCAAGGGCAACGAGGAATCGCACGGCTCGGACCTGCTGGCCGTCGTGACCGTGCAGGACGGCCCCGCCCTGCCGCGCGACGAACTGCTCGCGCCGGACGTCGGCGACGCGCACAACTCGTTCCAGGAGCCCGAGAAGTTCCTCAAGGCCGGCGGCAGGCGCGGCCGCCAGGAGCGCGTGCTGGTCGAAGGCACCTACTACATCAACCGCCTGTTCGCGACGGTGGAGCTGATCAACAAGACGGTGATCCCGGTCGGCTTCGTCGGCGTGGTGGTGTCGTACACGGGCCGCAAGGGCAACGACGTCTCGGGCGTCGAGTATTCGCACGGCGAGCTGGTGGAGAGCGGCTGCCGCGGCGTGTGGCGCGACCCGCTGATGCCGGGCAAGTACGCGTTCAACACCTACGCCGGCAAGATCGAGCTGGTGCCCACCACCAACTTCGTGCTGATGTGGCAGACGGGCATGACGGGCTCGAACTTCGATTCGAACCTGCGCGAGATCACGCTGATCACCAAGGACGCGTTCGAGCCGCTGCTGCCGCTGTCGGTGGTGGTGCACATCGACTACCGCAAGGCGCCGATGGTGGTGCAGCGCTTCGGCAACGTGAAGCAGCTGGTGGAGCAGACGCTCGACCCGATGGTGTCGTCGTACTTCAAGAACGTGTCGCAGACCCGCACGTTCATCGAACTGATCCAGTCGCGCAGCGAGCTGCAGGAAGGCGCGTCGGTCGACATGCGCGAGCGCTTCCAGGCCTACTCGCTCGAGTTCCAGGAAGTGCTGATCGGCACGCCCAAGCCGCAGACGGGCGACAACAAGATCGAGAACATCATGTCGCAGCTGCGCGATCGCCAGATCGCGCGCGAGCAGGTCGAGACCTTTGCACAGAAGCAGATCGCGGCCGACAAGCAGCGTGAGCTCAACGAGAGCGAGAAGCGCGCCGAGAAGCAGGCCGAGCTGACCGGTTCGCTGGTGGACATCTCGATCAAGGACAACAACGGCGCCGCGCTGGTCAAGGCCGCCGAGCGCCGCCGCCAGGAGATCGAGTCGCTCGCGCAGGCCGACCGCTTCCGCCAGGAGAACGAAGGCGCGGGCCGCGCCGCCGCGATCAAGGCGGTGGGCGAGGCCGAGGCGTCCGCCATCAAGGCCAAGTCCGACGCGCTCGAGGGCGACGGCGCCGACAAGCAGCTGATGCAGACCGTGATGCTGCGCCTGGCCGAGGCCTTCGAGACCGCACGCGTGCCGCTGGTGCCGCAGATCCAGGTCGGCGGCTCAGGTGGCGAAGAAGGCGGCAACGCGTTCGGCACGCTGCTGTCGATGATGAACGCCCTCAAGGCCGCGGAGCTGTCGCGCCTCGCGACGCCGGGCAGCGGCGGCACGCGTCCGGCCGCCTGAGCGCCCTCGCCGGAGCGTCGCGCGCGTGCGCGGCGCGCCGGCGCGGCTTCAGGCCTGCGGCTCGACGATGCGGTAGCCCACGCCGGGCTCGTTCATCAGCAGCTGCGGGTCGGCCGGGTTGTCCTCCAGCTTGCCGCGCAGCTGCGCCATGTACAGGCGCAGGTAGTGCGTGTGCTCGGTGAACTCGGCGCCCCACACGTCGGCCAGCAGCTGGCGGTGCGTGACGACCTGGCCGGCGCTGCGCACGAGGCGCGCCAGCAGGTTGAACTCGGTGGGCGTGAGGTGCACGGCCTGGCCGGCGAGTGTCACCTCGCGCGTGCCGAGGTCGATGTTGAGCGCGCCCACGGCGTAGCGCGTGACGGCCGGCGACACGCTGGTGCCGCGATGGCGCAGCCCCACGCGCATGCGCGCCAGCAGTTCGCGGATGCTGAAGGGCTTGACGAGGTAGTCGTCGGCGCCGGCGTCGAGCAGGCGCACCTTCTGGCCGTCGCTCTCGCGCGCCGAGATCACGATCACCGGCACCGTGTGCTTCTGGCGCAGCGCCGCCAGCAGCTGCTCGCCGTCGCCGTCGGGCAGGCCGAGATCGAGCAGCACGAGATCGACCGGCGCGCCGCCCGAGCGCGCGCCCAGCCCCGTGAGCAGCGCGAAGCCCTCGCTGAGGCTGGCGGCGGTGAAGACGTCGTAGCCCTCGGCCGTCATCGCGTCCTTGAGCGTGCGGCACAGCTCGCGGT
>DATCRO010000111.1:0-2223 GCA_036569025.1 Burkholderiaceae bacterium | reverse complement strand
TTTCCGACATCCATGGCAACCTGCCCGCCCTCGAGGCGGTCTGGGCCGAGATCGAGCGCGCCCAGCCGGCGCTCGTCGTCAACCTCGGCGACATCGCCTCCGGCCCGCTATGGCCCCGGGAGACGGTGCAATGGCTGATGGCGCGCGAAGCCGCCGAGCCCGCGCGCTGGCGCACGATCGCCGGCAACCACGAGCGCCAGGCGCTCGCGCCCGACGTCGCGCGCATGGGCGCGTCCGACGCGTTCGCGGCGCGCGCGCTCGGGGCGGTCGAACGCGCGTGGCTCGCGGCGCTGCCGGCCACCCACCGGCTGTTCGAGGACGTGCTGCTGTGCCACGGCACGCCCGCGAGCGACCTGGTCTATTTCATGGAGACGGTGACGCCGGGCTTCGGCGTCGATGGCCAGCGCGGCATGCGCGCGGCCACGGCCGTCGAACTGGCCGCGCGCGCCGCCGAGATGCCGCCCGGCGAGTCCCGCGCGGGGCTGGCGTCGGCGCTGATCCTGTGCGGCCACACCCACGTGCCGCGCACGATGGCGGTGCCGGGCGGGCCGCTCGTGGCCAACCCGGGCAGCGTGGGACTGCAGGCCTACGAGGACGACCACCCGTTCGCGCACGTCGTCGAGAACGGCTCGCCGGACGCACGCTGGGCGCTGCTGGAGCGCGACCGGCGCGGCGCGTGGCATGTGCAGCTGCGCTCGACCCCCTACGACTGGCAGGCCGCCGCCGCCCGCGCCGAGGCCAACGGCCGGGGCGACTGGGCCGACGCCCTGGCCACCGGTTTCATGGGCCGCCGAGCGGGTCGGCCGCAGGGGTCACCCCGCGCCCCCCTCTGAACCGGCGCACGCCGTCGCTCGGGCGATCGCGGCCCGGGCACGCGGCGCCTCAACCGCCCAGGCGCCCCCCGATCTCGTACGCCGCGATCGCACACGCATTGGCCACGTTCATCGACGAGTTGTGCCCCCGCATCGGGATGTGCACGGTGGCATCGGCCGCGTCCAGCAGCGCCTGGCTCACGCCCGCGTTCTCGGTGCCCAGCACCAGGCACACGCGATCGCCCGGCGCGACGTCGAACGCCTCCAGCGCGACGCTGCGCGTGCTCAGCTCCAGCGCCACGACGCGCCAGCCCTGCGCTTTCAGCTGCGCGACGACGGCCAGCGGGTCGGCCGCGTGCGACCACGCGACGTGACGTTCCGCCGAGCGCGCGCTGCGGCGGATCTTCGGGTCGGGCGGCCGCGGCGACGTGCCGGTCAGGTGCAGGTGCTCGACTCCCAGCGCGTCGGCGATGCGGAACAGCGCGCCGACGTTGAGCGCCAGGTCGACGTCGTGCGCCAGCAGGCGCAGCGGCAGCGTCCCGGTGGCGCGATGGCTCGCGTGATCGAGCTGGACGTTGGCGGGCGGCGGGGAAGACGGCGGCGTGGACGGCATATCGGGCGGAATTCTGCAGGATGGCGCGCCGCGCGCCCCGGGCCGGCGCCGGGGTCCTAGAATTCGGGTTTTCCCATTCTTTCGAGGCATTCCCATGGGCATGGACGATCGCGACGGCAAGATCTGGATGGACGGCGAGCTCGTCGACTGGCGCGACGCCAAGATCCACGTCCTCACGCACACGCTGCACTACGGCTGCGGCGCCTTCGAAGGCGTGCGCGCCTACAAGACGGCCAGCGGCGCCACCGCCATCTTCCGCCTGCGCGAGCACACCGAGCGCCTGTTCAACTCGGCCAAGATCCTGCGCATGAAGATCCCCTTCACGCTGGAACAGGTGATGGACGCGCAGCGCGCGGTCGTGCGCGAGAACAAGCTCGAGAGCTGCTACCTGCGCCCGCTCACCTGGATCGGCTCGGAGAAGCTGGGCGTCAGCCCCAAGGGCAACAAGATCCACCTGATGGTCGCGGCCTGGGCCTGGGGCGCCTACCTCGGCGAGGAAGGCCTCAAGCGTGGCATCCGCGTCAAGACGTCCAGCTACACGCGCCACCACGTCAACATCACGATGACGCAGGCCAAGGCGGTGTCCAACTACTCCAACTCGATCCTGGCCAACATGGAAGCCGTGGACGACGGCTACGACGAGGCGCTGCTGCTCGACTCGGCCGGCTTCGTCTCCGAGGGCGCGGGCGAGAACATCTTCGTCATCAAGAACGGCGTCGTCTACACGCCCGACCTGTCGGCCGGCGCGCTCAACGGCATCACGCGCAACACGATCTTCGCGATCTGCCAGGACCTGGG
>DATCRO010000110.1:0-7040 GCA_036569025.1 Burkholderiaceae bacterium | reverse complement strand
GCCCGACGAGGACGGGCTGTTCGACTGCGGACGTCCCGACGTCCCCGCCGCGGGCCGACTGCGCATCGCGGTGCTGTGCCTGCCGCACATCAGCAACCTCGACGAGTTCGAGCCGCTGCGCCGCATGCCCGGCGTGCAGCTCGCGTGGGCCCGCGCCGAGGCCGAGCTGCACGGCGCCGACTGGATCGTGCTGCCGGGCTCCAAGCAGGTCAGCGGCGACCTGGCCTGGCTGCGCCGCCAGGGACTCGATCGCGCGATCGCCCGCCACGCCGCCGACGGCCGCCCGGTGCTGGGCATCTGCGGCGGCCTGCAGATGCTCGGCGAGGCGCTGGTCGACCCGGAAGGCTACGACGGCGAGGCCGGCTTCAACGGCCCCGGCCTGGGCCTGCTGCCGCTGGTCACGCGCTACGAACGCGACAAGCGCGTGCGCCGCACGAGACTGCGCTTCGAGCGCACGACCGGCGCCTGGGCGCCCTGGGCCGGCGTCGAGGCCGCCGGCTACGAGATCCACTGCGGCGTCACCGTGCCCCACCCCGGGCTGGCGGCGCCCACGGTCGCGCTGCGCGACGCGCACGGCGAGGCGATCGGCTGGCAGCACGGCAGCGTGCTGGGCGTTTACGCGCACGGCCTGTTCGAGTCGCCATCGCTGCTGCGCGCGATGTGGGGCGCGGGCGCTCCCGCGCTCGACGACAGCTTCGAACTGCTCGCCGACCTCGTCGACCGACACCTCGACGCCACGCTGCTCGATCGGCTTCTGTCTCCGAGCAGGTAGAATCCCGCCCTTCGGAGCGTAGCGCAGCCTGGTAGCGCATCTCGTTTGGGACGAGAGGGTCGCACGTTCGAATCGTGTCGCTCCGACCATCTGAATCCACGACTTGGGAACGCATCGCCTTTCCATCGGCAGTTCCCGGGCAACGCCGGGATGGCGCGACGGGGAAAGGATGCGCAAGTCGAAAGACGAAGCCGGTGCGGTCGGCGTCGCCCTAGCGCAGGCGCCCGACGTAGCGCGGGATCGCCGGGATCTCGTGCGTGACGGGCGCCGCCGCGGCCGCGCCTTCGCGCGCATCGGCGGCGGCACGCGCGGCCTCGTTCGCGCGGCGCGTGGTGGCGTCCGGCGCCCGCACCTGGTCCAGGGCGGTCTCGAACTTGTCGGCCAGCGCCAGCAGCTCGGCATCGGTCTGCAGTCGCGCCACGCGCACCACCTCGCGCGCGTACTCGCGATTGCGCACCATCCAGTCGACGTCGGTGACGCGGCCGACGATGCGCCGCATCACCACGTGCAGCCGCGCCGCGATGGCAAAGCATTCCATTTCCAGCATGACCACCTCCGAACGAAGTTAAATCTCACTCCACGCGTTCGCCGTGCAGCGCCTGGTCGAGCCCGACCAGTTCCTGCTCGGCGTCCACGCGCAGGCCGATGGCCTTGTCCACCGCCCACAGGATCACCGCCGTGGCTGCGCCGCTGTGGCCAGCGTGGCGCCGACGCCCAGGGCCTGGGTCGCCACCGAGCCCGTCACGCCGCCGATCGCCGGCACCGCGAACACGCCGGTGAGCAGCGCGCCGATCGTGCCGCCGACGCCGTGCACGCCGAACACGTCGAGCGAATCGTCCGCGCCCAGCAGGCGCTTCAGGCCGGTCGCGCCCCAGTAGCAGCCCACGCCGGCGATGGCGCCGATGGCCAGCGCCGCCTTCGGATCGACGAAGCCCGAGGCCGGCGTGACGGCCACCAGCCCGGCCACGGCGCCGCTGCACAGGCCCAGCAGCGTGGGCGTGCCGCGCACCAGCCATTCCGCCAGCATCCACGCGAGCGCGGCCGCGCCGGTGGCCAGCTGCGTCACCAGCATGGCCATGCCGGCGCGACCGTCGGCGGCGCCGGCCGAGCCTCCGTTGAAGCCCATCCAGCCCACCCACAGCAGCGACGCGCCGATCATCGTGTAGCCGAGGTTGGCGGGCATCAGGGCCTCGCGCCGGAAGCCCTGCCGCGGACCCAGCATCCACGCCGCCACCAGGCCGGCGATGCCCGCGTTGACATGCACGACGGTCCCGCCTGCGAAGTCGAGGACGCCGCGCGACGCGAGCCAGCCCGTGGGCTCCCACACCCAGTGCGCGATGGGCGCGTAGACTAGCAGCGCCCACGCCGCCATGAACACGAGCAGCGCGGAAAAGCGCATGCGCTCGGCGAACGCCCCGGTGATGAGCGCCGGCGTGATGATCGCGAAGGTCAGCTGGAACATCGCGAAGACCGACTCCGGGATCGTGGTGGCCAAGTGGTGCACCGACACGATGCCGGCGAGCTTGTCGTAGGCCATCGTCTGCATGAACAGCGACGACAGGTCACCCATCCACGGCGAGCCGGGCATGAAGGCCAGCGAGTAGCCGGCCACGAACCACAGCACCGACACCAGCGCGCAGATGGCGAACGACTGCGCCATCGTCGCCAGCATGTTCTTCTTGCGAACCATGCCGGCGTAGAACAGCGCCAGCCCCGGCACCGTCATCAGCAGCACCAGCGCGCTGGCCGAGATCATCCACGCGGTGTCGCCCGCGCTCACCTGGGAGAAGTGCACGCGCGTGGGCCGCGCGATGGCCTCGGCGCCCGCCGCCGCGCTGCACATGAACGCCGCCGGCGCGGCGACGAGGCCGGCACGCAGCGCGCACCCCGGCCCGGAAAAGCGAATTCCCATCGACGACCCTTGTTGTTGGTGGATTTCGCTACTCAGCCGCAAGAAGCAGGCCAGAATCCACACATTTGACGCACCGGAGGGGCCGCCGCCGGATATTGTTCGGCGTCTTGTGGCGATGAAGAGACGAAGCCGCCGCTGCATGAGGCGGTTCGTGACGCTTGGCACACCCGCAGGGCGTGGTCGCTTCGCGGCGCGACGAAACGGCCTTCACGAAGCGAGAAGCCAGCGCCACCGCACACGGGACACGGCACCGGGACCGGCGCACCGTCTTGCGACCTCCGCTCGAGCCAGGGCGCCGACTGGGTGCACGGCGGCGGCGCCCGTTGCCTGTTCCATCGCTGCCCGCAATGGCTGCAGGGCGGCCACGTCGACGACCGACCCGCGCTGCACGACAACGCAGCTACCGGACCGAAGCCGCGCCGCTGGACGTGGCGCCCGGCAACGCCGGCACCGTCGCCTCCGAGGTCCGGTGCTCCAGGAACGGACGCAGCGACTCGCGCAGGCCCAGCGCCCAGTGCCGTGCCTCCTCGTCGCTGTCGAACGGGCCCGTGGGCAGCACGAGCATGAAGCTGCCGTAGCTGGATTCGGAGCGCAGCTTGTAGACGAAGCGCACGAGCGGGCCCGGGTCGGCGACATGCCGCTTCGAGAGCCAATTGAGCGTGTGCGGCGTGCGCGTCCCGAGCGCGGACTGCAGGTTGCGTTCGCCATACACGGCCAGGCATTCGGGCTTGGACAACTGGCTGGAGAGATTCAGGCGTTCGATGGTCGCGTCGTTGTCCGCGCAGCCGTGCCTGCCCTCGCGCACGTTGCGCAGGTCCTGCAGCGGCAGGCCCAGCCAGACGATCGCGCGCAGGTGGCCGTTCTCGACCAGCGTGGCCCAGGCGCTGACGCCGCGGCCCCACGCATCGCCGCCGCGCGCCTGGCCGACCGTGTCGACCTCGCGGCGCCCCGTCAGCACCCAATGGCCCGGCGGCAGGTGCAGGCGACGGTCGCCCACTTCGAGCACGCCGTCGTCGATCGGCGCAGGCCAGGCCAGCTTCTGCGACAGGTCGAGCGCGCCGGCCGCCGGCGGCAGCGGCACGGCGAGCAGCACGAACAGCAACGCACGCAGCGATCGCCGGGACGCTGCCGGCCGATCGCGCGTTCGGACGAGTGCGGGATTCATGGGCCCCTCCGGGGACGCGCGGGACGGCGCGACCGCGGGCCGATTTCAGGCGCCGTCCGGCGCCGCGTCAATCCCGCAGGACTGATCAGCCGATGCGTCGGACGCCGCCGGACGCCCAGCTCACGCGCCCGCGCGCAGCTCGACCTTGCGCCCGCCCACGGCCACCTCGTCGCCGGCGCGCAGCTTGCGGCCGCGCCGCAGGTCGACCTCGCCATTGACGAGCACGCCGCCCTGCTGGATCAGCGTCTTCGCGTCGCCGCCGCTGCTGGCCAGCCCGGCCGCCTTCAGCAGCGCGTCGAGGGTGATGTGGTCGCCGCGCAGCTCGAACACGATGGGATCCATTGGGAAGGCTTTCGCTGCAGGCAGGCGTTGGAGGGCCGCCAGCGTACCGCGTTTTTCCGCCGCGCAAAGAAAAGAGCCCGGCACAGGGCCGGGCTGAGACCGGCGACCAAAGAGGAGGGAGGGAGGAGGTGCGCCGCCGGGAGACCTCACTATCGGCGATGCGGCGCGCCGTGCGTGTAGGACAACGGCGCACCAGCGTGCCCGTTCGATACCACGTTCGCGGTAGAGCCGGGAGTCTGCGCGGCAGAATTACCGTTCGCAGCAGGTATCTGTCGCGCAGACTCCTAGGCGCCCTGCCTCTTCAGCGCGGCCGCGCGCAACGCGGTGAGCGTCGTGCGGGACGTGCTCACGTCCTCGGGCAGCAGCAGGTGCAGCAGCGTGGGGCCATGGGCCTGCATCGCGCGGCCGAAGGCCGGCTCGAACGCGGCCGTCGTCTCCACGCGCTCGGCGTGCCAGCCGTAGGCGCGCGCGAGCTGCACGAAGTCCGGGTTGGTGAGCGTCGTGCCACTGACGCGCGCCGGGTAGTCGCGCTCCTGGTGCATGCGGATCGTGCCGTAGGTGCCGTTGTCCACCACCACGACCACCAGCTTGCCGGCGCCCCGCCCGGCCGCGTGCGCCGTGGCCGTGGCCAGCTCCTGGCCGGTCATCAGGAAGTCGCCGTCGCCGGCGATCGCCACGGCCGTGCGGTCGGGGAACAGGACATTGGCCGCGATCGCGGCCGGCACGCCGTAGCCCATCGCGCCGGCGGTCGGCGCCAGCTGCGTGCGGCCCTCGCGCTGCAGGCTGGTGTAACGGTGGAAGCGGTGCAGCCAACCCGCATAGTTGCCTGCGCCGTTCGTGTACACGGTGCCGGCGGGGGCCATCGCCTCGATCGTCTTGACGACGACGGCGAGGTCCATCGGCTCGACCCGCGCGGCCTCCAGGTTGGCCAGGTACTCGGCGTGCGCCAGGGCGCCCTCGACGGGCGAGCGCGGCGTCGGCGGGTCGATGTCCTCCAGCGCGTCGCCAATGGCGCCCATCGAGCATTGCAAGGCGATGGTGGGCTGGTAGACCCGGCCCAGCTCCTCCGCGCCGGCGTGGATGTGCACCAGCGGCTGGCGCGGCACCGGCGCCTCGGGCAATGTGTAACCGCTCGTGGTCATTTCGCCCATTCGGACACCGATCGCGAGCAGCAGGTCCGACTCCCGGATGCGCTGTGCAAGCTTGGGATTGATCCCGATGCCGACGTCGCCCGCGTACAGCCGGTGCCGGTTGTCGAACACGTCCTGGTAGCGGAACGCGCAGCCGACCGGGATCTCCCAGTCCTCGACGAAGCGCTCGAAGTCGGCCGCCGCGGCGGCCGTCCAGCCACTGCCGCCGACGATCGCGAACGGCCGCTCGGACCTGATCAGCAACTGGCGGAACTGCTCGAGGACATGCGGGTCCGGCCAGGCGCGCGCGGGCTCCACGCGCGCCAGCACGGGGGCGCAGGTCAGCGTCGACAGCATGTCCTCCGGCAGCGCCAGCACCACCGGACCCGGCCGGCCCTGCATCGCGGTGCGGAAGGCGCGCGCGAGGTACTCGGGCAGGCGGTCGGCCGAGTGCACCTCGCCGACCCACTTGGCCAGCCCCAGCGTGCCGGGCCCGAACATCTGGCGGTAGTCGATCTCCTGGAAGGCCTCGCGATCGCGCTGGTCGGCGGCGACCTGGCCCACCAGCAGCACCATGGGCGTCGAGTCCTGGAAGGCGACGTGCACGCCGATGCTGGCGTTGGTGGCCCCCGGGCCGCGCGTGACGAAGCACACGCCCGGCCGGCCCGTGAGCTTGCCGTGGGCCTCGGCCATGAACGCGGCCCCGCCCTCGTGGCGGCAGGCGATGAAGCGGATGCGGTCGGCGTGCTGGTGGAAGCCGTCGAGCGCGGCCAGGAAGCTCTCGCCGGGGACGCCGAAGACGGTGTCGACGCCCTGTTCGATCAGGGCCTCGACGAGGGCGTGGCCGGCAAGCCGGGCGGATACGGAGGGCATGGAACTCACCGGGAAGGTCCGAGACAAAGTGTCGATGGTAGCCGGGTGCAAGCCCGTGCAACCGACTCGCGCGCGTTGAACGACCGTTCCTGTACGGGCGTAGGAGGCATGTATGAAAATCCAGTTCGCGATAAGGAAGTCACATCCGTAAACATTTGGACGCCGGTCATTTCGACCTGTCCGAGTAAGCTCAACTTCATGTCGCGTCCCTCCGTCATTCCCTTCCCCGCCCCGCTGCGCAGGCTGCGGGCGCAGCTCGCGCCGCTGGTGCTGCCGGGCAAGGAGCGGTCGGGCCCCAACTCGATGTTCGACTCCGCCGGCGCCCTGGGCGTCACGGTGGAAGTGCCCGAAAGCGAGCAAGGCGCGCTGGCGCTGCACGCCCACCTGGCGTCCTCGCCCGAGGTCAGCTCCATGCTGGTCATCGACCCGTCGGGCGTCTGGGCCCACGGCATGATGCAGACGCTGTCGGACGCCACCGGCTCGCCGGTCGACCGCCTGCGCGTGCACTCGCGCGGCGGCCTGCAGATCCGCGCCGTGGTCGACGAAACCCTGTTGCCCGCCGGCAACGGCCCGCACCGCCTGGTGCGCTGCCTGCACGGCGACGCCAAGCCCGTCGACCGCCGCGCCATCTTCGGCGCCTTGCTGTCGCATTCGCAGGTCTGCTCGGTGCTGGTCGGGCCGATGCCCAGCCACGAGGCCGTCGCGCTGCTGGAAGAGATGCACCGCCTCGCGCTGCAGCCGTTCGCGTCCAAGACGCGCTGGCTGTTCTACCTCGCCGCGGAGCACCGCGGCCTGGAAGACCTGATCGAGGCGCGCGAATGGCCGATCCGCCCGACGCTGCTGCAT
>DATCRO010000109.1:0-10674 GCA_036569025.1 Burkholderiaceae bacterium | reverse complement strand
GCGGCAGGCTGCGGCTTGGCGAACAGCGCCTCCGACAGCGCGGGATTCACCGTCACGCCCTGGAAGCTGATCTTGCGGGACTGCCGCACCCCGTCGACGACCGTCTCCAGCGTCATCGGGATCTTCAGGCCGTCCACCGTCTTGTAGTCGCGGTAGAACACGCTGACCTTGTGCACCTTGTTGTCCAGGCGCCGCGGCTCGCCGTCCATCTTGACGTCCAGGAAGGTCGTCGTGTCGATCCACAGGTCGGACTTGCGGCCGTCCGCGCGCGTCAAGTGCAGGCGGTAGGCCTTGCGGCCCTCGATCGTCTCGGTGCCGGCCAGCTCGACCCGGATGCCCTTGCGCGCGTGGTCGATCAGCGGGCCGTCGAGATCGGCATCGTCGGCGGCGGCCTGGGTCTCCTGCGGCGTGAAGGCCTCGACGTCGTCGCGGTTCAGGAAGGGCCGCTGCTTCCAGCCCTGCTGGCCGTCATAGACCTGGACGGCGACCTGGTCCTTGACGTGCAATTCGAGCCGGCTCTTGTGCGGGCGCTTCAGGCTCATCTCGAACGGCAGGCGCACGGCCGGGGTGCCGCCGGCGTCCATCTGGCCGGTCAGCTTCATCGAGTCGACCGCCCGCCAGGCGGCCAGGCCGCCGCGGGCGGCCGCATTCTTGTCTGCGATCTGCTCGGCCGTGAGGCCCGCGGCCATGGCGATCGAGCTCGCCAACAAGGCCGCAAGCGCCGCCAGCGGCATGACTTGGTTGCATCTCACGATCCGCCCTCCCCTTGTGCACGCCGCGGCGCGCGTTCACTCCACCAGCAGGCCATCGGCGTGGAACGCGCCGATGATCACGTTCACGCGGTCTCCCGGGCGCACGAGGTTGCCCTTGTTGGAGAACGCCATCCAGTACTCCTTGCCCGGCGCCAGGTCGTTGGCCTGCCGCAGCGGGCCCACCTTGTCCATCACCGGGATCTGCAGCAGCGCGTGGCTGCGCTGCGAGAACAGCACGGGCTGGCTGCCCTTGTCGAACAGCGCCTTGGCCCGCGCCGGGTCGACCACCTTGTAGCTGAACCGGATCAGGTTGCCGGAGGCGGTGTAGCGCACGGCCATGTCCTGCACGCCCCACGCCGCGCTGTAGTAGGTGACGGCGTGCTCGCTGCGCACCTGCTGCCGGCGCGAGACCGACAGGCTGACCGGGCGGAAGCGCCCCGCCGCCGGCGACGCGGCCGGGGCCGCCGCGGGCGCCGCGGCCTTCGCGCCGGGCGATTGGGCGGCAGCGAGGCAGCACATGCCTGCCAGGATCACGGCGATCGCACCGCGCCAGGCCAGCCGGTCGACGCGGGCAGGACGCGGGCGGGGCGTGCAAGGGTTCTTCGCTTCGACCATGGGACCAACACTAGTGGAACACGCGGCCTCTGCCTATCGGAAACTTCCGATCCGCATCACCCGTGTCGCATGGACGCGGGCAGGCGCGGCCGGTGCTGGATCAGCGGATTGACCTTCGGCGTCGCGGTCGCGGAGGCCTCCATCGCGTGCTGGCGCGCGGCGCGCGCGTAGGGCGACCCGCGCCGGACCTGCGGCGCCGACGCCGCCGACGCGGCCTCGGCCGCAGTGGCCGGCAACGAGGCGGCGTGCGCGCCCGGCCCGCAAACCGACAACAGGACGCCCATGCAGGCGCCTGCCCAGGCGGACCGGATCATGGCTTGGTCTCCGTCTGCATCCATGACTGCACGTCGGCCCCCGAGGTTCCCACGGCGGCCTCGCGCTGCCGCGGCTGGATGTAGCGGCGACGCTGCGACTCGTCGAGCACGCCGCGGATCGCCTCCACCGTGCGATCGCTGATCCCCTGCGTGCGGCCCACGCGCAACGCTGGCGCGAGCGTCGTGTCGCTCCACAGGCGCCGCACTTGCTCGCGCTGCTGCTCCAGCAGGGCGCGCACCTTCAGCTGCTGCTCCGGCGTCAGCTGGAGTTCGGCGGCCAGCAGCTTGACGCGTCCGTCGAGGGAGGTCGCGGCCACCGTGCGGGCGTGCGCGTCCGGCGCGGCATCGGACTCGGTGGCGCCGGCCGACGAATCCGCCGGGACGAGCACCGCGAGCGCCAGTGCCAGGGCCGCCAGGCGCGGCGCGTGGCGCCGCCCGGGCGTGACGCGCCGGAGGCGGGCGACCGCTGCCGGCAGCCGCCTGTCCATCGTCGCGGGCGCGATGGACGCGTCCCCGCCCTGCCGCCCGCGCGGACGGTTGATCCGTCCGCCGGGCATCACGCCGTCCCAGGGGCCGTGCGCCATGGTCAGCGTCCCGTCACCGTCAGGGACAGCGGACTGCCCAGGTCACCGGTGTAGGGCAACTGCAGGTCCGCCGTGCGGTTGGCGAAGCCCGCGCCCGCGAACGTCACGGTCACCTTGCAGGTGCCGCCCGGGGCCACGGTCGTGCCCGAGCACGTGTCCGTGCCCAGGGTGTACGACGCGTTGCTGCCGGCCGCCAGGCCCGCCGTCTGGAACGTGATGGGCGCGCTGCCGTTCACCTTGACCGTGACCGTGCTGGACACCGTCCCGTTCTGGCTTCCGAACGCCAGGGTCCCGGTCGCGGTGTTCAGCGTACCCGGCGGGGTCGCCGCGGTGAAGACCACCGGCGGCGCCTGCACCGTGAAGGCGCTCGTGTTGCTGGTGCCGCCGCCGGTCACGACAGTCACGGTGCGGCCGCCGACCGTCGCATTGCGGGCGATCGTGAACGTCGCGGTGATCGTGGTGTCGTTGACCACCGCGACGTTGCTGACCGTCACGCCGGTGCCGCTGACGTTCACCTGGGTCGCCCCGGTGAACCACTGGCCAGTCAGCGTGACCGGCACGACGCTGCCCTGGATGGCGAGCGCCGGGCTGGTCGTCGTCAGGACCGGCACCGCGGGCAGGCCGTTGCCGACCAGGTTGACCGGGCCCGACGTCGACACCGCCGGGGTGGCAGCCACCGTCAGCGTGCCGCTGCTCGAGCCGATCTGCATCGGCGCGAACGTGACGCTCATCGTGCAGGTGTTGCCGGCCGCGAGCGACGCCGGGCAGTTGTTGCCGCTCAGCGAGTAGCCCGTGCCGTTCACCGTGCCCGCGAGGCCGGTCACCGCGGAACCGGACAGGTTCGTCAGCGTGACGGTCTGCACGTTGCTTTGGGCCTCGACCGTGTCGGGGAACACGACCGTCGCCGGCGTCGCGTTCACCGCGATGGCCTGGCCGTTGCCCGTGAGGGCCACCGGCGCGCCCAGGAACGGCCCACCCGCGCCGGCCGTGACCGCCAGCGAGCCGGAGGCCGCGCCGCCCGGCGCGACCGGCGTGAAGGTGACCGTGACCGTGCAGGAGCCGTGCGCGGCGATCGTGGCGGGGCAGCCCGCGGCCGAGGCCGTGAACGGTGCCGCCGTGCTGACGTTCAGGCCGGTCACCGGCGCGTTGCCGGCTTGCAGCGTCACCGTCAGCGTGCTCGACGCGCCGATCGCCACCGTCCCGAAGGTCAGCGCCATCGGCCGCACCGAGGCCGCGGTCGTCGTCAGGGCCACCGCGCCGATGTCCAGCTTGGTGGTGCCGTTGATGGTGCGCGCGTTGCCGAAGTAGTCGCTCGCGACCTGCGCGGGCAGGCCGGTGCCGACCGTGCCGTTGCCCGCCGCGGCGGAGCCGCTCGGGATCGAGTACGCCCCCACCGTCGTGCCCAGGCCGCTGGAGCCGCCGACGAGCATCTGCTCGGCCGGTGTGCCGGTGCCGACGTTGGGCTTGGACAGCGTGAGCGGGCCGTACGACAGGTTCAGCCAGTTGTGGCCTTCGTCCACCGTGGCCGTCGGCTGGATGCCGTTGAACACGAAGACCTGGGTCAGGCCCGTCGTCTCCGACGCACCGGCCGGGGCGTTGTAGCCCTTGCAGGACGGGCTGCCGTTGTCGACGCCGCCGTCGGTGCAGTGCTCGGGCGGCATGCGCGCGCCGTTGCAGAACGGAGCCACCAGCGGCGTGGCGGTCGGCGTCTGGTTGTTGGCGCTCACGGGGCTGCCCACGATCGTCGTCGACCTCGCATCGCCGGTGTACAGCGAGTTGATCAGGGCCAGGCGGGTGCCGGCCGGGATCATCCCGCCGTTGACGTCGTCGGTGCGCAGGCCGATGTCCCAGTAGTTCGCGCCCGCCGAGCATTCACCCGTGGAACGCTGTGCCAGTTGCGGCGTCAGCGCGATCAGGTTCTGCTGCGACTGCAGGCCCTTGCCCGTGGGCGTGGCCGAGTTGCCCGTCACGACGTTGCCGAACTGGTCGACCACGTTCACGCTGAACGTGCGGTTCTGCCAGAACAGGTTGTTGACCATGTGCGGCTTGGACACCTTGCGGCAGTCGTTCGCGTTGCCCACGCCCGTGTAGCCGTTGGCGGCCAGGCTCGTGCAGTTCGTCGGCACGCCCACGAGCGCGTCCACCAGGTTCACCGTGTGGGCGGACACCACCAGGCCAGCAGGTTGCGGGCCGTGCGGCGCGTCGGCCACCAGGCAGTTCGGGTTCTGCGGCAGGCTCGGATCGGTCGTCGGCGTGCAGCCCGGGGGCGGCGTGTTCGACATGATCGCGCCCAGCGTCTTGAACAGCGCCCCGGCCGAGGCGGTGCTGTCGTTGGACGCCACCGTGTTGTTGATCATGTTGACCTTCAAGGCGTCCTGCAGCGACACGCCGCCGCCGTCATAGCCCGCCACGTTGTTCGCGATGACGTTGTTGGTCACCGTGACGTCGTACCAGGCCGACGGAGTCGTCGGGAACGCGATCAGGTCGGCCGAGCCGTTGATCTGCTGGATGCGCAGGCCGCCGCCGCTGCCGCTCTCGGCGCTGTTGCCCACGATGAGGTTGGCGTCGATCACCAGGCCCGGGCCGATGCCTTCCGTCAGTCCCGGCGGGCAGTCCTGGTCGTTGGTGCTGCCGCACTCGTTGCCGTTGAGGGTGCGGTCGAGGTTGGCGCCCTCGATCGCGATGCCGCCGCCGTTGGTCGGCAGGGTCGGGTTGGTGCTCTGGTTGTAGAGGATGAAGTTGTGGTCGATCTTGCCGTTGAAGGCCATGCCCAGGTGCTGGACACCGCCGCCGTCGCCGGTCGACAGGTTGCCCGCGATCCAGTTGTGGTCGATGCGGTAGTTGTCCGCGCCGGCACTGACGGTGATCGCTCCTGCGCCCGAGGGCGTGCCCGAGAACAGCGCGTCGCCGATCGATGCGTTGTCATACAGCATGTTGTGGTGGATGCGCACGCCGGTGTTGAACTGGAACGGGATCGCCGCGCCGCTGGCCACGTTCACGCCCAGCGGGTTGGTGCCGATCGGCGGGCACGGGGTCACGGACGGCACCACGCCGCACTCGACGCCGTCGTTGATGAAGGCGTCCGGCGTCTCGCCGTTGCCCAGGTTGATCGCGCCTGCCAGCGTGCCCTGGTTGCCCGAGATGCGCGTGTTGGCGACCTCGAGGTTCTGGGCCCAGCCGTGCACGAACACGCCGCCACCGCCTTGCGAGCTGTTGATGATGGACACGCCGTCGATGCGCGACGGGTTGCAGAAGAAATTGCCGGTGCCGTAATCGCGACCGTCGACCTCCGTCGGGTTGATCGCGCAGTCGTTGCCGCCGGTGCCCGGGTAGCCGAGGGCAGCGGCCTGCGCGGCGCTCACGTTGCCGCCCGTCAGGTAGCGGCTGCCGTCGGTGAAGGCGCCCGCGCCGCCGGTGGCGTTCTGGCCCCAGAAGTCCGTGTTGCCGGCCGGGATGCGCACGCCACGGGCGAGCACCGTGATGCCCGCGCCTTCATACGCGCCCATCAGCGTGGGCTCCTGCAGCACCTGCGCCAGGTTGCCGTTGCCGGACGCGTCCCAGCCCACGATC
Source organism: Burkholderiaceae bacterium (assembly GCA_036569025.1). GTDB lineage: Bacteria > Pseudomonadota > Gammaproteobacteria > Burkholderiales > Burkholderiaceae_C > Scleromatobacter. The sequence goes on along the minus strand of DATCRO010000109.1, from coordinate 4,839 downwards.
GCCTCGAACGGGATGCGATCGACGCGCTGGAACATGCTGGCCGGGCACGAGTACAGGCCGCTCGGGTCGTACTGCGACTGGCTGTTGCCCAGGTTGGGCACGCCCTGCAGGTCGAGGCCGAACGCGCAGTTGATCTGGCGCCGCCATTGGTCCATCTTGCCGGCCGGATGCGCGTCGGCATTGATCGTCACCGCCGCGGCGCCCACGCCCTGCAGGCGCACCGGCTTCCACATGATCAGGTTTTCCTTGTAGGTGCCCGGCTGGACGAGCAGCAGGTCACCCGGGTTCGCCTTGTCGATGGCAAGCTGGATGGGACTCAGGCCCATGCGGCCGAACGCGGCGCCGTTGTCGGACACGGCGTTGCCGTTGGAGTCGGTCACGCCGCCGGGCGAGACGACCCACGGCTTGGTGCCGCCGATCGTCACGGTGACGGTGTCGATCGACGACTTGCCGTTGTCGCCGTTGGTGATGACCAGCTGGCCGCAGCGCGCGCCGGCGTTGGGGTTGCCCGTGCCGTTCGTGTAGCTCTTGTTGGAAGCACTGCACAGCGGCACGCCACTCGGCACGTTGCCGGTGATCTTCATGTCGCTCCACGTGACGCCGGTCAGCAGGTGCTGCACGCCGTCGGCGCCCACGAGGGCCACCGTGCCGTTGCCGCCCGTGTTGCTGCCGAAGCCGTAGTGGCGCGTGATCGTCTTCTGGTTGTACGGCGCGCCCGTGGAATTCGGGCCCGAGAAGTTCGGGTTCTGCACCGGCTTGTCGCCGAGGGCATTGATCGTGATCGTCACGCCCGCGCCGTCGCCGGAGCCGAGCACCGCGGTCGCGGTGGCACCGCTGCCGCCGCCGCCCGCGAAGGCCACGGTCGGCGCCGTGGAGTAGCCCGAGCCGCCCGCCGTCACCGTGACGGCGTTGAGGCTGAGCAGGCCCACGGCGCTCGCCGTGGTGTTGCCCGTGCCGCTGGGCGGCGCACCGAAGTTCACGGTCGGCTCGCTCGTGTAGCCGGAGCCAGGCAGCGCGACCTGCACCGTGCCCACGCCCATCCGCGGGGTCAGGGTCAGGGTCGTGGCGGGGCAACCCGTCAGGGTCGCCGTCGGCGCCACGATGTAGCCGCTGCCGTCGTTGACGACGATGCCCGTGACGCGGCCGTTGGTGATCGTCGCGGTCGCGATGGCGCCGCCGGTGTTGAAGGTGAGCCGACGGGTCACCGTGCCCGCTCCGGTGCTGCAGTTCCCCACCCCCTGGGTGAAGTTGACCGCCACCACCTTCAGGCTGGCCGTGACCGCCGCGGCGCCGGTGCCGCCGCCGCCGGAGACGGTGATGCCGTTGTTGGGCTGCAGCAGGTTCGTGTAGCCCACGCCCGGGGTGGTCACCTGGATGGAGGCCACGCGCATCGTCGCCGTGGCCGCGGCGCCGCTGCCGCCGCCGCCCGAGAAGCTCACCGTTGGCGCGGAGGTGTAGTTCTGGCCGCGCGCGCCGACCGTGACCGATCCCACCGGCGGGGACGCATCGACCCAGGGGCCGAACGCGCTGGAACCGGTGCTCACGCTGGCGATGGCGGGCGTGCCGTCAGGATATTCGGCGTCGGGCAGGTTGTAGCCGTCGGCGAACGACATCGTCGGGATCACCGGAGTGTCCATGTACGTCGTCGTGCCGGGCATGAACGGCTGCTCGTAGCAGAAGTTGCTGTACGCCGGGTTGTATTGCGGGTCGGTGACCAGCGTCTTGCCGTCCGCGGCCAGGATCGGGCCCGGGTCGTTCATGCAGGCGATCGACATCTCGGGTGCATACCCGGTGGGGTTGGGCGGATTCACCGTCCACGTCGAGTAGTACAGGCCGTTGTAGATGCCCCACTGGTCGGAATAGACGCGGGCGACCTCGTAGCCGTTGAAGTCACGCAGGCCCACGGGCAGGTTCGGCGGGCCGAACTTCTCGCCGAACTGCGGCGAGAACGGGTCGAACTCCGACGCGAAGTCGTTGGTGATCGTGCCCGTGAAGTGGCCGGCGATGTGGGTCGAGCTGAAGATGTAGAACTTGGCCAGCGAGGACGACTGGTCGTCCAGCTGCACTTCCTTGCGGTCGCACAGGCGGCGCTTGGCGCCTGCGAACGGCGAGGCCTGGCCGGCTTGCGGATAGAGCGAGTTCAGGTCCGGCACGATGCGCTCGGCGCCGACGCACGGCCAGTAGGCCTCGATGCTGCCGGTGTCGCCCTCGTGGCGCGGGAAGGTCACGGAACCGAGGTTGCTCGTGAGGTTGATGTTGCCCGGATTGTGCTGGTTGTAGTTGGCGTTGATGGTCGCCTGGTCGGGCATGATGAAGACGTTGCCGAAGCCGGCGAACTGCTGCGTGACCGGCGCGATGAACACGTCGCCCAGCAGGATGTTCTTGTCCTCTTCCTTGACCAGCTCGTAGCCGGCCGGCACCACGACCTCGACCACGTACTTGCCGGCGACGAGCACGGGCTTGTTGTAGTCCCAGTCGCTGGGCGACGCGGCCAGGTTGAGCTTGCAGCCCCACGGCTCGGCATCCGAATACATGTGGCAGTTGGTGCTCGCGGGCTTGCCGTCGGCGCCCACCGTGTTCACGCTCGGGAACGAGTACTTGCCGTCATAGGGCGCCGGCTGCGCCTGGTTCAGCTGCGACCAGCCGTCGTAGCACTTGAACTGCGACTGGTAGGCCAGCGGCTTCTTGTTGCCGGTCGCGTCGGCCGCGTCCAGCCACATCTTGCTGTTCTTGAGCGTCGCGAAGAACGGGCTCGAGGCATCTTGGCCCGGGCAGTTCATGTTCGGCACGTAGCTCGTGCCGTCCGCGGCCTTGACGTAGTTGCCGCTGGCGTCCTTGCGGAAGCCCTGCGCCCAGTCGTCGAAGCTCGCCGACATCGTGGTGTCCACGAGCTGCAGCTTCGTGTTGCCGGAGGCATCGACGGTCTCGCTGTACAGGTTGACCTTGACGTTGGCGACGCCCGGCTCCCAGCTCAGTTGCAGCAGCATCGTCGGGTCATCGAACGGACGGGTCGAGGCATAGACGACCTGGCCGTTGATGCCGCCGTTCTCGCCCGGATTGAAGGGCTTGACCGGGAACTCCATGAAGGTGTTCTGGCCCAGCATGCCCTGCCACGCCATGGTCGTGCCGAAGGGTTGCGGCGGCGAGATCATGCCGGTGGACGCGCCCTTGGCAGCGGAGATCGTGGCGGCCGGCGACAGCAGGTTCTGCGCCGCGCAGTCGGCGTCGTCGCAATAGACGGCGCCGGGCATGCGCAGGTCGAGCGGCAGCGGAACGCGCACGTCGGTGTTGGCCAGGTGGTCGGCGATGTTGGAGCAGATGGTCGACTGCACGTCGCAGTCCACCGGGCCGCCCGCGTCGTACACCGAGTGCACGCCCAGCGTCTTGAAGCGCGTCGCCGAGGTCTCGACCACGAGCCAGTTCATGAACGGGAACACCTCGTTCCACGCCGCATAGCCGTTCAGGTCGGTGTTGTTGAAGAACGCGAAGCTGCCGTCGCGATAGCGGATGTTGGTGTTGACGAGCGCCAGGCCCAGCTCGCCGGGATCCTGCGAGACGCCGTCGCCGTTGGAGTCGATGAACGTGCGCGTGTACAGGTTCGTGCGCCACTGGGTGACGGGGAACTCCTTTTCCGTGTCGCCGGCGACCGCCACCGTCCCGACGAGCCCGTCGAGCATGATGTCGTTCCACTGGTCGAACACCGAGATCTTGTACGTGCCGTTCGGGATGTTGTTGAACACCGCGGTGCCGTTGGCGTCGCACTTGGCGAAGGCGAAATCGGCCGCGTCGGCCGGCCCGATCGAGACGTAGCAGTTCGTGAACGAGTAGTTGTCGTAGCTGCCGCTGCTGTACATGCGCTGGTCGGGCGAGCGGCTCATGTGGCTGTTGGCGACATGCACCGTCAGCTTCTTGTCGCACGCCTGGGCGCCCGTGCCGCCGCCGTTGGCCGGCGAAGCGCAGTAGGCCGCCAGCCGGTTGTTGATGATGGCCGGGTTGGCGAAGCCGATCGTCACGTGGAAGCCGCCGGGGCCGAACTCCTGGAAGTAGCCCGGTTCGTTCGGCTTGATGAAGGCCTCGTGCGGCTTGCCGCCGTCCAGCGTGTTGGTCTGCACCCATTCCTCGCCGCGGCCGATGCGGTCGGCGGCGGGGTAGGCCTGGATCTCATACAGGCCGGGGTACAAGTTGGCGATGACCGCCTGGCCCGCGAGCGGCGACAGCGTCTTGCCGTCGGACTCGTACTTCGGGCACGTCGGGATCATGCCGACCAGGCCGTCGCCGCGCGCCGAGATCGGGCAGGCGTCCAGCTTGGTGATCGGGTCGATCGTGTTGGCCAGCGAGTTGCTCACGGGCTGGTTGAACTCGTCGTACGTGATCTGGCCCGTGTTGTCGCCGAGCTGGCCGGCCTGGTCGAACAGCTTGATCTCGAAGCCGCCCAGGCCTGCCTCGTTCGGGGCGATGACGTCGACGCCGCCGCCGGCGTCGTTCTCGCCGTTGAGCGGGTTGTCGTCCTGGTACACCAGCACCGAGATCTTGGCCGTCGGCAGGGGCGTCTCCTGCGCCTTGATCGTCAGCGAAGGGTTGGCCGCGGCGAGCAGTTCCCTGGAGATCTGCGCACCGGTCATGCCGTGGCCGCACATGGCGCTGCCGCCGGCCGGCGCCCAAGGGCCGTCGGTGGTCGGGCCGGGATAGGCGCCGCAGTCCTTGCCGATGTCGAACGGACGCTGCGGCCCCGCCGGATTGGCCGGATCCACCGGCTGCGAGCCGGGGCCGCCGATCGTCGGATTGACGCTGTCGCCGGGCAGGATCGAGATGAAGTAGCGCTTGTTGGGATCCAGGTGC